>NZ_MKGS01000175.1:0-32573 GCF_002836905.1 Pseudomonas sp. 43NM1
GACGAGCGGGGCGGGGGTGCTGAGTTATCTGCTGTTCGAGGCGGGGTATTGCAGCGAATTGATCGAGCTGGGGCGGCGCGATGCGTTGGCCAAGCGCGCGGAGTTGTGCCGGTTTTTGGGGTTGTCGGAGGCGGTTGTTCCAGCTTGAGATCGGCGCTGATGCCATCGCGAGCAGGCTCACTCCCACAAGGGATACGCGATCACCTGTAGGAGCGAGGCTTGCCCGCGAAGGCGTCTTTTCAGACGCCGCCGGATCAGAAGTGGAACTTCACCAAAAAGCTCGTCACGTTCTGGTTGGTGGTGAACGCACGGGTGTCGTCGATCCCGTATTTGTTCTTCCAGTAGTCGTACTCGACACCGACATAGAGCTGCTTCTCGCCGAAATTAAGCGCTTTGCCCAAGTCGTATTTGACCTGCGGGTTGAAGTGCAGGTTGGCGTGGTAATCACCCTTGGAATTGGAGTCGTTGTCGACCACCCAGTCCATGAAACCGTCGATCAAGATGTTCGAGTTGCCCACCGGAATCGTGTAAGCCCATACCGGGGTGATCTGCCAGACGTTGTCGCCGGCGCGCGCGCCCTCGGTCTGACGCTGATAGAAGTTCAGCTGGAAGTAATCGAAACCCGGGATCGCCAGGTCGAAACCCGGACCGATCAGGTACGACTCGGTATCGCCTTCGCCGAACTCATACGTCATCGCCAGCAACACGTCTTTGATCGGGCCGAATTCGATCTTCTGGCCAAGCACCTTGCCCAACGAAATACGCGGGCTGAACTCGCCGTAGTAAGTGTTCGGGCCAACGTTGAAATCCTTGTCACCGTTGTAAAAGATCTTGTCGAGGAAGAAGAAGTTGTCGCCATATTTCCAGCCGTCGGCGTGCTCGAAAGTGACGGTCTGCTGGATCGCCGGATTGACTTTGAAGTCTTTGCCATACAGGTAGGTCAGGCTGTTGTCCTGCCACTGCAGCAAGTCGCCGGCCATCGCCTGGCCGCCGGCCAGCAAAGAGCCCGCGACCATCAGGCTGGTGCACGTACGTTTCATTCGGTTGCTCCCAAAAAGTAGGTGGTTCCACGTTGTTTTTCTTAGGTCGGCGCTCTGGTGTGGCGCCTTTTTTCGTTGCGCTGAAAATTCATCCAATCGGTCAGCTTCAGTGCAGTTAGCAAGAGCTGAGCCAAGGCTTCCAAAAAGCAAAAAAACTCCCGCTCGGCTGTTCTGAAACAGTCGATTGAGAGGTTTTTTGGAGCGCCTTGGGACCGTCCAGGGCCGGGATAAGTTGGCTTTCTGGTCAGGAATTAAATCCGGGCTTTTTTTTAAAGCGGATTCGGGCGGCGGCGGAGAATACTGACTCCTTCGCCAGGTCTCAAGTGCCCCGCAACAGAGCACCGACGACAAGTGTGGGGCAATGTTGCGGGCCATCTTAGAAATGCACCTTGAGCAACAGGCTGGCGGTGTTTTGGTTGGTGTCGAGATTGGCGCTGTTTTCGACTCCGTACTTGTTTTTCCAGTAGCTGTATTCGGTGCCGACGTACACCTGTTTGTGGCTCCAGCCGAGTGCTTTGCCGAGGTCGTATTTGAGCTGCGGATTGACGTGCAGGTTGGCGTGGTAGGTGCCGCGCGAATTCTGATCGTTGTCCACCACCCAATCGATGTAGCCGTCGAACAGCAAATCCGAATTGCCCAGTGGAATGCTGTAGGACCACGCCGGGGTGATCTGCCACACGCCATCGCCGGGGCGCGGGCCTTCGGTCTGGCGGCGATAGAAGTTCAGGGTGAAATAGTTGAAACCCGGTACGGCGAGGTCGAAGCCCGGGCCGATTAGGTAAGCCTCGCTGTCGCCTTCGCCGTACTCGTAAGTCATGGCCAGCAGCACATCTTTGATCGGGCCGTATTCGAGGCGTTTGTCGAAGATCTTGCCAAACGACAGGCGTGGGCTGAACTCGCCGTAGAAGGCGTGGCGACCTTTGTTCCGGTCTTCTGCACCGTTGTAGAAAATCTTGTCGACGAACAGAAAGTTGTCGCCGTATTTCCATTTGTCGGCGTGCTCGAACGTCACCGTCTGCTGGATCGACGGATTGATCGCGAAGTTCTTGCCGTACAAATAGCTCAGGCTGTTGCTCTGCCACAGCAGCAGGTCGCCGGCCATGGCTTGACTGGCGGCGAGCAGGCCACCGCTTAACAGCAGATTGGTTTGCGTGCGAATCATCTGATGCTCCCTGTTGTTTTTATTTTTTCAGGCGCAAAGCTGTTGCTGCCCCTGTAGGAGCGAGCCTGCTGGCGATAGCGTCATCAGCCCCGACTTCATCGTTGACTGATTCACCGCTATCGCGAGCAGGCTCGCTCCTACGGGGTTCCATAGGTGTTGCTGTTAGTGCTGGTGCGCGTGGCAGTCGTTGATCGCGGCGCGTTCCTTGCCGCCGAGAATGTTGAACAGCAAGTTCAGCGCCAGCGCGCTCAGGGTCGCCATCGCAATACCGCTGTGGGTGATCGGGCTCATCCACAGTGGCAGGTGCGCGAAGAACTCCGGACGTACCACCGGGATCAGGCCCATGCCGATGCTCACCGCCACCAGCAATTGGTTGCGGCGGTCACCGATGTCGGCTTCCTGGAGAATCTTGATCCCGGTGGCCGCGACCATGCCGAACATCGCAATCGCCGCGCCGCCGAGTACCGCCGGTGGAATCGATGCGACCAGGAATGCCGCTTTCGGCAGCAGGCTCAACAGGATCAGCAAGCCGCCGGCAACGATCGTCACCGAGCGGCAGCGCACGCCGGTCATCTGCACCAGGCCGATGTTCTGTGCGAACGAGGAGTGGGTGAAGGTGTTGAAGAACCCGGCGAAAAACGAGGCGCCGGCATCACACAACAAGCCGCGACGGAGCATCCGGGGGCAGACCTCCTGGCCGGTGATCTTGCCGAGCGCGAGGAACATGCCGGTGGACTCGACGAAGATGATCACCACCACCAGACACATCGACAGGATCGGCGCGAGCTCGAATTTCGGCATGCCGAAGTGCAGTGGGATGACGATCTGCAACCATGGCGCCTCGGCCATGCCGCTGAGGTCGACCATGCCGATCACGCCGCAAATGGCGTAGCCCAGGCACATGCCGATCAACACCGAAATGTTCACCCAGAAACCGCGCATGAAGCGATGCACCAGCAGGATGGTCGCCAGCACCACGGCGGCGATGGCGAGGTAAATCGGTGAGCCGAATTGCGTGGCGCTGGCACCGCCGCCGGCCCAATTCACGGCCACGGGGAACAGCGACAAACCGATCGAGGTAATGACCGTGCCGGTCACCAGCGGCGGGAAGAAGCGCACGACTTTGGACATGAACGGCGCGATGAGCATGCCGAAGAACCCGGCGGCGATGGTTGCGCCGAAGATCCCTTGCAGGCCAATCCCCGGCATGCCGGCCATGGCGACCATGCTGCCGACGGCGGCAAAACTGGCGCCCATCATCACTGGCATGCGAATGCCCATCGGGCCGATGCCCAGCGACTGGACGATGGTGGCGATGCCGGCGACCAGCAGGTCGGCGTTGATCAGGAAGGCGATTTCTTCACGACTCAGGCCAGCGGCCTGTCCGATGATCAGCGGCACCGCGATGGCACCGCCGTACATCAGCAGAACATGTTGCAGACCGACCAGGATCAGTTGCAAAAGGGGCAAACGCTGAATGGCGGGTGCGTCGGGGATGCGCGCTTGGGATAGCTCGGACATGCAACACCTCGGATCTTTTTTATTCTTGTGATTTTGTGCATCAGGCGACCGCTGCGCGGCCGTTCGCGGGCAAGCCTCGCTCCTACAGGTCCTGCGCAAATCCTGTAGGAGCGAGGCTTGCCCGCGAAGCTTTCAACGATTAATTGGTCTGGGCTCCCTGAACAATCCAGGCGCCGATCAGGTCACGTTCCTGCTGGGTCATCTGGGTGATGTTGCCCAGTGGCATGATCTGGCTGGTGACCGCTTGCGCCTGAATGCGCGGGGCGTTCTGGCGGATCTGGTCAGGGGTATCGAACATCACGCCGGCCGGCGCAGCACTGAACAACGGGCTGGTCGGTTTGGCCGAGTGGCAGACCGAACAACGTTCCTGGATCACGCTGTGCACCTTGTCGAAACTCGGGCCAGCGTTGGATGCCTGGGCCGGTGCAGCGGCAGGCGCAGCAGGTTTCGCCGCTTCAGGTTTCACACCACCACCGATTGCGGTTTCCGGCAACGGCTGGTACTCGATGGTGCCAGGCGCCTTGGCCACTTCCGGTGAACTCGGCATTTGCGCCGGGCCAGTCACGTAGGCCAGGCAGATCATGCCGACGGCGGCGACCGGCAAGGTCCAGGCGAACTTGTGGCTGTCGTGACGGGTGTTGAAGTAGTGACGCACCAACACCGCCAGCACCGCAATCCCGGCCAGGATCAGCCAGTTGTATTGGCTGCCGTACGTGCTCGGGAAGTGGTTGCTGATCATGATGAACAGCACTGGCAAGGTGAAGTAGTTGTTGTGACGCGAACGCAACAGGCCTTTGGCCGGCAGTGCCGGATCGGGCGTGCGGTTCTCGGCAATCGCCGCTACCAGTGCACGTTGCGCCGGCATGATGATGCGGAACACGTTGCCGACCATGATGGTGCCGATGATCGCGCCGACGTGCAGGTACGCACCACGACCGCTGAACACTTTGCTGAAGCCGTAAGCGGCGCCAATGATCAGCACAAACAGGATGAAACCGAGCAGGGCAGGGCGTTTACCCAGGGCCGAGTCGCAGAGGAAGGAGTAGACGAACCAGCCGACGAACAATGAAGCGATGCCCAAGGCAACACCTTCAGGACCGGTCAGGCTGCTGCCGGGTGCCAGCAGGTAGAGCGTCGGGTTGGAGTAGAACACCACGCACAGCAGCGCGATCCCCGACAGCCAGGTGAAGTAGGCTTCCCATTTGAACCAGTGCAGGTTGTCCGGCATGGTCGGTGGAGCCAGTTTGTATTTTTCCAGGTGATAGATACCGCCGCCATGGATCGCCCACAGATCACCGGCCAGACCACTTTTCGGGTTGACCCGATTGAGGTTGTTTTCCAGCCAGACGAAATAGAACGACGCACCGATCCAGGCCACGCCAGTAATCATGTGAACCCAGCGCACGCTCAGGTTCAGCCATTCAAACAGATGTGCTTCCACAGTCTTTACCTCTCGCCTGTCACTCTGTTGTCGAGTGATCAGACCTTCTCTTATTGGTGGGGGGCAAGGATCAAACGCTCATCCTCTTTGAAAAAATGCTCATCGCAGTTATTGCCTGTGCCACTGCGATCAACCACCAGGAAGTCATCCCGCTTTTCGATCGTCAGCACCGGATGGTGCCAAACGCCGCGATGGTAATTAATGCCCTGCCTGCCGTTGGTGACGAAGGCGCGGACCAAGCCTGATACAGGTTCATCGCCAAGTGGCGCGACCACGATCAGAAAGGGGTTGCCGAGCAGCGGAATGAAAGCCTGGCTGCCCAGCGGGTGACGCTCCAGCATGCACACGGTCAGCGGCATGTCCTGCGCGTCGGCGCGGAAGATGCTGATGATCGCGTTGTCTTCTGGCGTGGCGGTTTCTACAGTCGCCAGTTTATGAAAGCGCATGGTCGAACCGTTGTTGATCATGAAGTGATCGCTGCCATCGGTTTCGATCACGTCACCGAAAGGGGCGAAGGCTTCTTTGGTCAGCGGTTCAATCGTCAATGTGCGCATGCTGGTCTTCTTTTCGTTGAGTTCTGTGTTGTTTGATCTGGCGCCTTCGCGGGCAAGCCTCGCTCCTACGGTCAGTGATACCTGTAGGAGCGAGGCTTGCCCGCGAAGGACGCGCCGCTTATTTAGCGACTTTGCCCAAAACGCGCAGGCGGCTCACACCACCATCCGGGAACACGTTGAGGCGGATGTGGGTGATCGGGCCCAGTGCCTTGATCTGCTCGGCGAAGCTGTGTTCGGCGTGCATTTCCAGTTTCTGTGCCGGCAACAGTTCGCGCCAGAACAGCGATTGGGTTTCGATCTGGCTGTCGGTGCCGCCCTTGACGAATGCGCCCTGGATCGAGCACGTGTCCGGGTAGTTGCCCTTGAAGTGCAGGGTGTCGACGATGACTTTCTCGACTTCACCGGCATGCCCCAGCGCGACGATTACCCAGTCATTGCCCGGCGTACGACGACGTGCAGTTTCCCAGCCGTCGCCCATGTTGATGCCACGACCCGGGTTGAGGATGTTGCTCATGCGGCCGAAGTGTTCGTCGGAGCAGGCGAGGGCGCGGCCACCATTCAGGGCTGCGGCCAGGTCGATCTGCTCGTTGTCGCCCACAGCGGACCAGTCGCGGTGCGGCACGCCGTACACACGCAGACGCGCTACGCCGCCATCCGGGTAGATGTTGAAACGCAGGTGGCTGAAGGCTTGATCGTTGTTGATTTCGTGGAAGTGATGGCTGTTGCCTTGCAGCTCGACGGCCGACAGTACTTCAACCCACTGGGTGTTTTCAGTCGGTTCGCCTTCAGCGAGAAAACACGCTTCCAGGGAGGCCGACGGCGGGAAGTTGCCGGTGAAGAATGAAGTGTCGATGTCCACGCCTTTGATCGAGCCTGGAACGCCCAGGCGAATCACCGCGCTGTCGTAACCTTCGAAACGCTTGCGGCGCGATTCCCAGCCGTCCATCCACTTGCCGTTGTCATCGAACACGCCTTCTTTCCACACCGCCGGGGTCGGCTGGAACAGGCGGTTGGCATCAGCGAACCAGTCATCGGTGACCGAGATGATTTTGGTGCCCAGACGGGCGTCGGCCAGGTTGACGAACTTCTCGAAAGGTACGGCGTAAGCTTTCATTCTTCTTGTCTGCCTTTAATAAGTTGGCTTGGGATGCTTGCAGTGCCCTGGGCGACGTTTGCGTTCTAGGTCGCTCGGGCAAGGCTCGCTATAGGGTCAGTAATCGGAACAGGGCGATCTTGTTGATCTCCGCCAGCGCGCATTTGAATTCGGCGTCTTGCGAATTGTTAATGCGCGTTTCGAACGCCGCGAGGATCTGATGCCGGTTGCTGCCTTTTACCGCCATGATGAAGGGAAACTTGAACTTGGCTTTGTAGGCGTCGTTCAGCTCGGTGAAGCGCTGGAACTCTTCGGCCGTGCATTGGTGAATACCGGCGCCAGCTTGTTCATTGGTGCTGGCTTCGGTCAGTTGGCCCTGGACGGCGGCTTTGCCGGCCAGGTCCGGGTGAGCGTTGATCAGGGCCAATTGGCTTTGATGATCAGCGCTCAACAGGATGTCGCTCATGCGCTGGTGCAGGGTTTCGATCTGGTCGATCGAAGCGTCCTGGCCCAGGTCGAAGGCCTTCTCGGCCACCCATGGCGAATGTTCGTAGATGTCGGCGAAAGCGGCGACAAACGCGTCGCGGCTCAGGGTCGAGGGTTGGAGGGTTTGGAACTGGCTCATTTCGCGGCCTCTTGATACGGGTGGGTTTCGTGCCAGTGGCGAGCAATGTCGACGCGACGGCTGAACCACACCTGTTCATGACTTTTAGCGTATTCGATAAAGCGTTTCAGCGAGGCCAGACGCGCCGGACGGCCGATCAGGCGGCAGTGCAGGCCGATCGAGAGCATCTTCGGCGCTTCGGCACCTTCGGCGTAGAGCACGTCGAATGCGTCTTTGAGGTATTCGAAGAAATCGTCGCCCTTGTTGAAACCCTGGACCTGGGTGAAGCGCATGTCGTTGGTGTCAAGTGTGTACGGGATCACCAAGTGCGGTTTGCCAGTCGGGTTGTTCGGTTCCCAGTAGGGCAGGTCGTCGTCGTAGGTGTCGCAGTCATAGAGGAAACCGCCTTCTTCCATCACCAGCCGACGGGTGTTCGGGCCAGTGCGGCCGGTGTACCAGCCCAATGGGCGTTCGCCGGTGAGTTCGGTGAGGATGCGGATCGCTTCGAGCATGTGCTCGCGTTCCTGCGCTTCGTCCATGTACTGATAGTCGATCCAGCGATAGCCGTGGCTGCAGATCTCGTGGCCGGCCTCGACCATCGCGCGGATCACGTCCGGGTGGCGCTGGGCGGCCATGGCAACGGCGAAGATGGTCAGCGGAATGTCGAATTCCTTGAACAGTTTCAGAATCCGCCAGACGCCGGCACGGCTGCCATACTCGTAAAGCGATTCCATGCTCATGTTGCGCGCGCCTTGCAGCGGCTGCGCCGAGACCATTTCCGAGAGGAAGGCTTCAGACTCTTTGTCGCCGTGCAGAATGTTGCGCTCGCCACCTTCTTCGTAATTCAGCACGAAGGACAGGGCGATGCGGGCATTGCCCGGCCAGTGTGGGTGCGGAGGGTTACTGCCGTAACCGACCAGGTCGCGTGGGTAGTCAGCGCTCACTGCAGTCTTCCTTCTTATTCGTGGCTTGTACAAAGTCCGGTTAGGTGTGGCGGCCTGGGATCGATTCACAGGCTGGCGTCACAGCGATGGGCTGATTGTATACAACTTTATATCGACTTTGTAAGCCTGAATTTTTGCATTTTTCATTGACTGTCATCCAAGCGTGATACTGCAAGAAACCTGCCTGAATGGTCAGCTAATGGACAGGAGGTCCGCTGATCGTCTGGTTCGGGGTGTGATTCGGCGCAAATCGGCAGATGGCGTTGGTCGTGAGAAAAATGTCGTTTTTATTGTGTACAATTTTTTTGAAAAGTGTCTTAATCAGTCGCTCGCCGCAGCTTTTCGTGCTCCGAAACGGTGCGGTCTCCTTTCAACTGACTTCGGGAGGCGCGAGGCCTGACTGCACTGAGCAGGCAGGCGCGCAGAATCAATGGGACGTTTGACTACACACGTTTTAGACGCTGCACACGGTTGCCCGGGCAGCTCGATCAAAGTCGAGTTGTACCGCGTTGAAGGTTCGCAGCTGGAATTGGTCGCCAGCGCGATAACCAACAGCGATGGCCGTGTCGATGCACCGCTGTTGCAGGGTGATGATTACCGTTCCGGGGTCTATCAGGTTCAGTTCCATGCGGGCGATTACTACCGCGCCCGTGGCGTTCAGCTGCCGGAGCCGGCGTTCCTGGATGTGGTGGTGCTGCGTTTTGGCATCTCTGCCGAGCAGGATCACTACCATGTGCCGCTGCTGATTTCGCCTTACAGCTATTCGACCTACAGAGGAAGCTAGGTCCCCCAAGCCGCTTCTTCTGAAAAAAGCTGCGCATAAAGCTTCTTTGGTCTTTCGCCCGCTCACACTGCGGGCTTTTTTTTGTCCTGAGGAATGTGGTGTGGCGGATGACGCCTTCGCGGGCAAGCCTCGCTCCTACGGTCGGTGATACCTGTAGGAGCGAGGCTTGCCCGCGAAGCTTTTAGCGGCTCAACAACGACGCCGCGCCCGCGCCACTGAACAACCCGGCACTGACCCGGTTAAACCAACTCTGCCCCTTGCCGCTGCGCAGATACCGCGCCGCGCCGTGGGCGCCCAGCCCATACGCCAACTTGCACAGCAGATCGAGCACCGTCCAGGTCGCGATCATCACTAGCAATTGCGGGAGGAACGGCTGCTCGGCGCTCAAGAATTGCGGCAGAAACGCGGCGAAGAACAGGATGTCTTTCGGATTGCTCGCGCCCAGCACAAACGCGCGCCCGAACAGCGCCCGAAAGCGCGGCACCGCGGCGGTCTGCGGCACTTCGGCACCCACCGACGGCTGGCGCGATTGCTGCCAGCTCTGCCAGGCGAGGTAAAACAGGTACAGTGCGCCGACGATTTTCAGCGCGCTGAACAGCTGTTCCGACGCCAGCAGCAGGGCGCCCAGGCCCAGTGCCGAGGCGCTGAGCAGACAGATAGAAGCAATTACGCCACCTAGGAACGCCGGATAAGATCGGCGCAAACCGTAATTCAAACTGTTGCTGATCATCAGCAAAGACAACGGCCCCGGGATCAGGATTACCACCAGCGCAGCGCCGCTGAACAGCAGCCAGGTTTCCAGACTCATCACTTTCCTCCTAATGTGCAAAAGCCCCACCCGACGGGGTGAGGCTGTTTTGAAGCACCGTTTTGAAAAAACTGTTTTGAAAACTGTTTTGAAACGTAGACGGCTTACAGAAAAACGAACTTGGCGATGAAGATCGCGCAGAGCACCCACAAACTGATGGAAATTTCCTTGTGTTTACCGGTGCAAGCCTTCAACACCACGTAAGTGATAAAGCCCAGCGCGATGCCGTCGGCGACCGAGAAAGTCAGCGGCATCATGATCGCGGTCACGATGGCCGGAATGGCGTCGGTGGCTTCGTCCCATTCGATGTGCGCCATGCCGCCCATCATCAGCATCGCGACATAAATCAGTGCGCCGGCGGTGGCGTAAGCCGGGATCATGCCGGCCAGCGGTGCGAAAAACATTGCGGCAATAAATAGCACACCTACGGTCACTGCGGTAAGACCAGTCCGACCACCCGCTGCTACACCGGCGGCACTTTCCACATAACTGGTGACCGGCGGCACGCCGACCATCGCGCCGAATACGCTCGACGCACTGTCAGCCTTGAGTGCGCGGGAGAGGTTTTCGATTTTACCGTCGGCGTTGACCAGACCGGCCCGCTGGGCGACGCCCATCAAGGTGCCCGCGGTGTCGAACATGTGCACGAAGAGGAACGCCAACACCACGCTGATCATGCTGATGTTGAACACGCCGGCGACGTCCATGGCCATCCAGGTCGGCGCCAGACTTGGCGGTGCCGACATCAGGCCTTGATAGTGAACCAGGCCCAGGCCCCAACCGGCCAATGTCACGGCGATGATACTGATCAAAATGGCGCCGAACACTCGGTGATAGCTGAGCACGGCGATCATCAGGAAGCAGATGGCCGCGAGCAGCGGGCCGGGCTCGCGCAGGGAGCCGAGTTTGATCAGGGTGGCCGGGCTGTCGACGACGATGCCGGCGGTTTTCAGGCCGATAAGGCCGAGGAACAGGCCGACGCCGGCGCCCATGGCGTAGCGCAGGCTGACTGGAATGCTGTTGAGCAACCATTCGCGGATCCGCGAAAAGGTCAGGAACATGAACAACACGCCCGAGATAAACACCGCGCCAAGGGCGGTTTCCCAGTTGTAGCCCATGGTGCCGACCACGGTATAAGTGAAGAACGCGTTGAGGCCCATGCCCGGCGCGAGGCCGACCGGCCAGTTCGCGTACAGGCCCATCAGCAGGCAGCCGAGCGCGGCGGCGATGCAAGTGGCGACAAACGCGGCGCCGTGGTCGATGCCAGCGTCAGCCATGATGTTCGGGTTGACGAAGATGATGTACGCCATGGTAATGAAGGTTGTCAGACCGGCAATCAGCTCGGTCTTCACCGTGGTGCCATGCAAGCTGAGTTTGAAGATGCGCTCCAGCCAGCCTTTGCGTAACGGCGGCGAGAGATCCAGCGACGGGGCTTCGGATTTGCGGCTTTCCACAGCGAGTACTCCTCAAGAGTTTTATTTTTATTTCCAGGACCGGACCCATGAGGGTGGCAGCGGTCCTTTGAGGCACTTGCGAATTTGTTGACCGCTTGGTCAGGAACTCGCACGAAGTGGATTATGCTTTTGTATACAAATAAAGCAAATAATGTTTTCGGTTTTGTAGACGAATGTTTTGGCGTTAGCGATATATCGCCTGTTCCGACGTCATCGCGAGCAGGCTCACTCCCACAGTCGATCGCATTTCCCTGTAGGAGTGAGCCTGCTCGCGATAGGCCTCAAGCGACTAGCGACGGTGGTGCGGCAGGCGCAGGCGTTGCAGGCTGCGTGAAGGCATAAAAAAACCGGCTCGAGGGCCGGTTTTTTTGGGTCTGTGAATTGTGGTGTCTGGGCTGGCCTCATCGCGAGCAAGCTCGCTCCCGCAATGGGTCGAAGGTGCCGCCTATTTCCATCACCCCACAAAACCCTGTGGGAGCGAGCTTGCTCGCGATGGCGTCAAACAGAACACTGCAAATCCATCAAACCGCAGCAAAGCGCTTATCCAGATAATCAATAATCACCTTGGATTCATACATCCAGGTGGTCTGCCCATTTTCTTCGATGCGCAGGCACGGGACTTTGATTTTGCCGCCCTGATCCAGCAACGCCTGGCGATCCTGCTCGTTGTTTTTCGCATCACGCAACGCCACCGGCACATTCAAGCGGCGCAGCGTGCGGCGGGTTTTCACGCAGAACGGGCAGGCGTGGAACTGATACAGCGTCAGGTCCTTGGCTGCCGCGTTGACCTTGGCCTGATGTTCCGCCGGGCGCTGCTTCTTGCCGGGGCGGGTGATGAAGTCGATGAAGATGATCAGTTGGCCAAGGCCGACACGAAGCGCTTTTACGAACACGGTATAAGCCTCACGGGGCGAAAGAAGGCGCGCAGCTTACCGTACTTTTCACGGGCGAAAAAAAACCGGCGATGAATGCCGGTTTTCTTCGTGCTGCCGAATTACTTGATCAGGCTGAGAAACTCGCTGCGGGTGGCGGCGTTTTCGCGGAACTCGCCGAGCATCACCGAAGTGATCATCGACGAATTCTGTTTCTCGACACCGCGCATCATCATGCACATGTGCTTGGCCTCGATCACCACTGCAACGCCCAGGGCGCCGGTGACTTGCTGGACCGCGTCGGCGATCTGGCGGCTGAGGTTTTCCTGGATCTGCAGGCGGCGGGCGTACATATCGACGATCCGCGCGACTTTCGACAGCCCCAACACCTTGCCGCTAGGGATATAGGCGACGTGCGCCTTGCCGATAAACGGCAGCAAATGGTGTTCGCACAACGAGTAGAGCTCGATGTCCTTGACCAGCACCATTTCGCTGTTGTCGGAGCTGAACAAGGCACCGTTGGTGACTTCTTCAAGCGTCTGTTCATAACCGCGGCAGAGGTACTGCATGGCTTTGGCGGCACGCTTTGGCGTGTCGAGCAGGCCCTCGCGGGAAACGTCCTCGCCCAATTGGCCGAGAATCGCGGTGTAATTCTGTTCCAGTGTCACAGGGGCTGATTCCATAAGGGTTTCAGAGGGGTACTGTTTCTGTACGTACCAATTTTGTACCAATCAGGCTCTTTTCGAGCTTCCCGAGTTCACTCCAGTCAGTGCTGGAGTTGATCCATCGGGCGTAGGTCGATAGCAACATCTGAACGCTATGACCGAGCTGAGTGGCGATAAACGCAGGGTTCATCCCCGACATGAGGCACATGGTAGCGTATGTGTGACGGCAGTTGTATTGCCGGCGGGCCCGAATGCCCAAATCGGTCAGGGCCGCCTGGAAGTGCTTGGCGGTCACACTGGACTGTTGGATAAACTCGAAGTTCTTGGTCGGTGGGAACACGAACGGCGACTCGCCCTGCTTGCGACGGCTCTGCGTCAGGCGCTGCTGAGCCACGCCCTTGGCCTCCGCGATGGCGTGTAACGCGCGGCTATTTAGCATGACCTGCCTGCCATTTCGGGTTTTGGTGCGCTCCTCGATCTTGTAGTCCGCGACGATCCGACACACGTTGACCAGCCGCTGTTCCTTGTCTACCTCATCCCAGCGTAACGCCGCCATCTCGCTCGGGCGCATACCGGTATAAAGAGCGAACTCGAAGTACGACGCGTAGATCCGCATCGAATGGGTCAGCGTCTTATAAAGGTGGTCGATGATCGCGTCCGCCTCCGCCACGGTGAAAGGATCGATCGGCTTCCTGGTCTTCGTGGGCAATTCGATGGACTCGACGGGGTTGCGATTGATTAGACCATCTTTCACTGCAGTGCCGAATACGGTGGTTAGCCGTTGGATGGCCGAGCGCTTCACGCCCGGCGATTTCCACTTTATGTCACCGACAATCTTGCGCAGCATCACCGAGGTGATGCTGTCGATGGGTAGCAACGCTAGATAAGGCATCCAGTACAGGTTGAGGGAGGCGAGGTAGTTCTTGCGGGTCCCAGCCACAATCTCGCGACTGTTTAGCCACTCCTGGGCGTACTCCCCGAAACGGGGAGTCGCCGAGTAGTTGGCATAAGCTGAGTTAGGGAACAGCTCGGCGTAGCGCTGATCATCCAGCACGCCGTGCTTGATCAGGCTGGTCACGTTAGCGCGTAGGTCGGCGGCAGCCTTAATCCCCTTCGGCGTTTGGGGATAGGGGAGGGTCTCGCAGCGGCGTTGCCCATTCCAGGTGAAGCGAATACGAACGGACTGTCCTGCAAATTCAACTCCGGTGGGCAATCCCATTGGCTTTCGAGCCATGCCTCGTATCTCCTAATGCTGTAATAAATACGGTTATCAACGGTGTTCCAGACGCCTTTGGGGATCACCCCTCTGGCCCGCTTTCCTTGCAATGCTCGGCGGGTCGTGCCGACAAGTTCGGCCATCTTGTCTTCGGGAATCTTGTCTATCTGGTAGGTCTGCGGCGGCGGCTCCGTAGCGGAGTCGAAGTGCGTATACCCCATGAAAGGCTGCGCGGGCGGGCGATCCCGAGCGATCAGCGTTGCATCAGGAGTTGCTGCCCCGCGCAGCTTTTCGTGGGGTATAAGTGCCTCGGCAGTGGCGCTGAGAGAGGCAATAGTGCCTGCTGCTGCGCAGCAGAGACTGTTTGTTTCTCGCGTGTCGACACCCTTGGCAGTGCGGAGGAAAGCGGTCGATGCTTGGGTGATATGCAGGTCCGTCTTCATGCCGCTTTCCTCCGATGTTCGATAGCGAGTTGGTCCATCAGGCGCTGGTGAAACGTGAGCCGTGCTTCGGTGAAGGACCACGGGCGGAGCGTTTCAGCCATAGGTTCGATGTCGATCAGGCAATCCCAGATGGCCGGATCGGCGGGCATCAGGTCGCGGCGTTCAGTTGCCAGGGCAACAAGGTCGGCATGGCGAACGGATGCCGGTAGTTCGAATTTGAGATCGAAACGGGTGCAGATGCGCTCCCAGATCCATTGCTCGACGTCCTGGTAGGCATGCATCCATTGCTTCAACGGCTGCACCATGTCGCCGATGTAGGCTTCGGGTGCGTCATGAAGGAGTGCCGCCAACTTGTCCTCTTCTGGCACCAGGTCAGCGACCATGCACGAGTGTTGGGCCACGCTGTAGAACTCACGGGTGTGGCCGTTGAAGCGGCACAGGTGTGCCAGCGAGTGCGTGATGTCGCGTGGGTCGATCAGGTTGGCGTCCGGCTCATGCAGATTAAAGCGCTTGCCGGTCACGGTCAGAATCTGGCTCATGCAGCCTCCTTGACCAGGTCCGCCAGTAGCAGAGCGTTTTTGGTGTCTTTGTTCAGTTTGCGCAGGGCATCGTTGCCGATCAGCACCGCCAGCTGCCGGTCGAACTCTTTGCGAAAGCGAGTCAGCTCCTGCAGCTCGGTGGTGGCTTTGGTGCATTGCTGTTGTAACTTGCCGGCAGCTTGGGGGGTGAGGCGCAGCGTCGAGATAGGACGGCTCATGCTTCACCTCCGACTGTTGTTTTTATTTGGGCACCACGATCCAGCGGGGAAGTTCGAAAAAATTGAGCAGCTTTGTGGGCTTCGTTGGGGCACATTTTCTCGGTTGGCTCTCGCTCTATAACCCATCGCCCATTTGGCTCAGTGGTTGAACTGTTCA
This sequence comes from Pseudomonas sp. 43NM1, assembly GCF_002836905.1. Taxonomy (NCBI): domain Bacteria; kingdom Pseudomonadati; phylum Pseudomonadota; class Gammaproteobacteria; order Pseudomonadales; family Pseudomonadaceae; genus Pseudomonas; species Pseudomonas sp. 43NM1. The sequence goes on from NZ_MKGS01000175.1 coordinate 15,516, forward strand.
CTTCGGCCGCATCCATTTTTGGTGCTGCTGGATCTAGCAAAGCTGCCATGGCAAGTGCTTGTTCGCGGAGCGTTAGCGAGTCACGTTCGAGTTTTTTGCCTGTACGAAACGCGCTAAATGTTTTTGCCGCAATCCGCAGTTTTTCTGCGATATCCACTAGGATTTGACGTGCTGGCTCGCCCAATTTCGAAGCCGCCAACGCTTGCTCGTAGCGGGAGTACAATTGCTTGCGGTGATCACGCGCCTGGTCAAGCAAGAGCTTTAGGTTTTGAATCGTCTCTGAGTTGTCAGACTGCTGAATGTCTTTCCCTTCGTCGATTCCTTCGAGGCGGCCATCGATCAGGCCTCCTCGATAGCCCGCCCAATAGGTGAGTCCGACGAGCAGAATGAGAACAATCAGCGCGCAGATTTGAATAGCAGTCATGTGGTGTGCTCCTAGTTGATTCACTTGGCTGGTGGTGACAGCCGTTTGTTGGTTATTTATTCGTCGTCAGGATCGGGTGGATCGGCCAACCCGCACATCAGCTTCGCCTGGTAGCACATGTAACCTTCCTCCCGTAAGTCGTCGTAACGACGATAGTCTGCAGCCAGGTAGCAGCACTCGTCGCACAGTCGACTGGATGTTTCTTCCGCTGTTAGTGGAGTCCGGCAATTCCTGCATTGATAATGAAGTGACATGTCACACCTCTGGCTTGTTGGCCGCCGGCCGAGGCATGTTTTCGTCTGCCTTGTAGGCCCGGATATCGATTAGCGCGGCAACATGCTTGATATGGGCATACCTCAAAGCCTTCACGCTTTCGTCGATGGTCGTCACCGGGAGTTGAATCCGCCCGCTGTTGATCGCTTCCGTAAACGTCTTCTCGCTGAGGTTTCTGAAGTAACGCTCGCGCAACTCTTCAAGAGGGATGAGCACGTCGCCAAAGATTTGGTGAAGCATCTCGATGGTGGACGCATCCGGGGAGGGGAACAGGCGTAATGGTGCCTGGCTGGCCGTCATTTCTTCACTCCTGTGATTGGCCAGGGTACTCGCAGCGATTCTGGGTGCGTGATCGGGTCCAGTCCTGCACCTCTGATAGAACCCAGCCTACAGGGGCGCCCTTTCGAGCACCGTCGGTGAGTTTCAGTGGACGAGGAAACTTGCTTTGGGGGCTGTTGAGTAGCTTGTAAATAGTCGCGCGTGCCAAGCCGACTATCTCCGAAACTTCGCTGATTCGAATAAGCGTGCAACTTGGATCTGTTGTTATCGTCCAGTCCACACGCCGTCCAGGTATCGGTGGATGGGTTGGGTGTTCCACACCCGCCAGTTCGGCGACAAGCTCAAGGGCGTTCTTAACTTTTTTGCTCGTTCGTTCGGCGTGAGGTAAATCAAGCAGCGTTTTCAGCAGATAATCTAAGAGGTCATGATTCATTTGGTTTTTTCCTTTTCGGGTGATTCCAGGCGTTAAGGCAATGGCGTTTGGTCAGTTCCCGCAGATGCTCAGGCACTTCAAGGAGCGCGGCATTGCGCTCCTCGCGTGTACGCATGTCGACGATCTGGCGGGCGTATTCCCTAGGCCACGTCACGGTGGTCTGCCGGGATGGAAGGAAGGCCAAGGCCCAGTTGCTCGGCCAGCCAGCGGACGCCGGCCTGTCTAACCCAAGTTGACTGGCTGTACTGCATGCCTAGTTCGTGGTGGTACCAGCTACTGTCCTTGACGCGCAGGTATTCGCGATCGCGAACTGGGAATGCTGGGAGGCGGCCGATGAGCAGACCCTTTTCGCGCATCAGCTTGATCAGCGCGGGACGGGTGATGCCAAAGTACTTAGCGGTTTTTTCGAGGTTGCGCTCCATGTCGGCTTCCCTATGCCGCATGCGCGGCGGGTGTCGCCAACGCAGCCAGGTGGGTGATGGACTCGCAGACCTTTCCGTACATTTCAACGTCTGTGCCGCACACGGTGAAGCACTTAGTGCGTGGACTCTTGACGCCAATGCTCATGACTACGGTGATGCCAGTTCGTGTCCGGGTGCGATGTACTGCGACACGAATAGGCAGTTCAAAGCCAAGGTCCAGATCGAGAAAACCACCGATGCAAACCAAGCCGAAGACTTGTTCGCGTTGCTGTGCACTGAAAGCACCGTATTGGCGATCTGCGTGCAGCATCGTTGATAGCTCGGCAACCGGATCGATGGGGCCGTTAGCGATGTCTTCGATGAAGTCGGCCAGCTTGAGGTGTGTTTTCTTACCGTGGGGTAGGGTCAACGTGTGGCGTTCGTTGCTCAGCTCAACGGTGAATGTGCAATCTGTTTGATTACGCTCGACCTTCAACCTGAACGCCAACGCCACGCGTTGTGGTGTCGACCGTAGGGTATGGTTGAAAGTCTCGCTTAGATTTACTTGAGCGCTGAGCAAAGTCAGGGTGCGGTTGTCGATCTTAAATTTGCTCATGCTGCCCGGCCTCCGTCGTTTAGGTCGAAGGGGGCGGGAGTGGTGCGTGCTTTCGGTTTGGGTTTGCTGGGGAAGAAGGCGCAGCCGAAATCGCGGGCCAATTGCCGCACCTCGAAGACGCGGTTCAGGTCAGCGACGGCCGGGTGGACGTGCAGGGATGCTGTGGTGTGCATTGTGTTGCCTCGCTCTGTGGTGGAAGAGTGAGGCAAAAATAACCTAGGTTTTAATTTGTGGCAATCACCTAGGGTTTAATTTTTTAAACGATAAGTGATGAATTTATAGGATTTAGAGTCGACCACCAGAAAACCCTACCAATAATTTGAATGCGTTGCTCCATCACCTGTTCGAACGAATAGTCTTCGTCCGCATACTCCTCACGGTTAAAGCTGCGAAGGCGAAGGCCGCCGGGGATGCGGTAGAGGAATTTGATTCTCAAGAGTCCGTCGTGATCAAGCGCATACACCTGACCGTCGATAATTTTCGTCATTCCCTTGTCTATTCCAAGGGTCGCCCGGTCGAGGATCAACGGGTGGTTGGAGTTGCCGGTGTTAGTAGCGCAGGCCGCGTTTGTGGGGTCTATGCCAGCTTTGCGCAACGTATAGCTGGAAAACCGAACCTTTCGGCCTTCATCAATTTGGACTGAAGATTTTCCCAGTCCAGAAGCAATCTCGACTTCCTTATAAAGCGGCAATGCGACCTCGTCATCATCCATGGGGGTGAAATCGTCCCATGGCGAAAGCTCGCCTAGAACAAAAGGGGTTCCGTCTCTTGGGCGTAGTCTGTAGACGTTGTCACGGGGTGTCTGAGTAGTAGGTACAACCCCTAACTCAAGCCAATCAACGTCAATCTGCAGTGCGCGCGCGATTGCAGATAGAAAGCGGCTTTTTTGAGATTTTCCTGAACTGATCTTTTGGATGCTGGCTTGTGTGCATCCGGCGGAGGCCGCCAACGCTTCCTGGCTGAGGTTGCGTTCTGCCATCGCATGATTCAGTCGATCAGCAAGGCTAGGGAGCTGAGATTTGTCTAAATAGTTCATGGATGCAGGTTATGACCTTGGTTATAGAAAGTCCAACAGCTAAGGTTGTTGACGAATTAATCCTTAGGTTATAATCTGCGCATCAGTTACTCATGTTGAGGTCTGTCCATGACTATGAATCACCTTGAATCATGTGGTCCGGTCGCCGGATCTACTCTTGAAGGCGGCGCTGCTCTGCTGAGAGTCCTTGAGGAGTGCGGCAACAACCAATCCGAACTAGCACGCCGTTGCAATGTAAAGCAGCCGCACGTTTGGAAATGGCTAAAAGCCGGTCGCGTTCCTACGGAGCGTGTTCATTCTGTTGCTCGCGCATCAGGCGGCAAGGTATTGCCCCATGAGCTGCGTCCGGATCTGCCGGACCTATTCCCGGCTCCAGAATTTCAAGCAGTTGCTGCATAAGAGTTAGAAAAAAGGCGACCCAAGGGCCGCCCAGTTCCTCCCGATACACACCACCACAGTGCTGTCGGGTCGCGTTAAAGGTAAAGCGGGCACACCACATGCGAACCGCTGAACTTCAACGCGTTTCCAAGACACGGATGCCTTGGGTTGCTGCTCTTTCCACCACAGATTGAGCAGCTGTTGCGCCGGAGGTGAACGACGGATCGTTCGCCTCGGCACGGTGCCGGTTTTGGTCTTGCAGACCTCGCCGGCTTTTGGGCACTTCAAGCCACACGACAAATGTAACACCACTGCATGTCGTGCGGCACTGGCAACTTTCAAGGATTAATGCCATGAGCCGAATCGCTCTGAGTTGCGTAGAACGGGCCCAGCGGGAAATCCTGCCGCTCGATCTAGCGCTTTACCATGCTGCTCGGGACTATCCCGGCGGCGCCGCTGCAATCGCCACCACCACCGGCAGAAATGCCACCACGCTGCAGCACAAGCTATCTCCCACGCATCCAAGCCACACCGTGAACATTCAGGAGTTCGGCGAGATCCTGGAGCTGACCAAGGACCGCCGCATTCTGGATGCGGTGCATGCGTTGGTAGGTGATACGACTTGGCAGGAGTTGGCCGAGGCATACACCAACGACATGCCTGAAACCTTGACCACCGGCATTGCTGAGTATTTTCGGCAGGTCGCTGATCTGGCTGATACCTGGGCCAAGAGCATCGGCGACGGCGTGGTGACTGACCACGAATTGGCCGCGATTCGGCTACAGGTGTTTCGCGGCATTCAAGGGCTACTCGGGATGTTCAACCGCGCTACCTACGTGAATCAGACCACGCGGGGTGCTGACCATGGCTGACATCGCAGATTTTGCTAATGACCTGGTGCAGGAGCGGCTTGATCAGGCGCTGGCTGCACGGAGCGCCGCCAAGCCTGCCTTGGCGGCGCATTCGTTTTTATTCTGCGAGGACTGCGAAGAGCCTATCCCAGAAAAGCGTCGAGTGGCTCAACAGGGCTGCACACAATGCTTGGACTGTCAGTCTATTACTGAAGCGCGTGAGGCCCGTCATGCTCGATGAGGTATTGAATCAATTAGCAGATTACGGGCTTGAGCCTGAACAGCCGCTGATCTTCGGCAAGCTCACCCGGTGCAAGACGGCCCTGGACAAGGGCAAGGAAAAAAACGGCTGGTACGTTGTCCACGAGCATCACACTGAGAAGAACGAAACGCTGATCTTCGGTAGCTTCGGTGACTGGCGTTCGGGCGAGTCGCAAAAGATCAAGGTGAAGGCTGGGCGCATGAGTCCGGAAGAGCGCGAGGTCATGCGTGCCCGGCAGGAAGACGCCAAGCGTAAGGCCGCTGAGATAGCGGCCAACGCGGCACGGCGGGCGGCCAACCGTGCAGCCGGCTTGTTCAAGCGCATGCCGGAAAAGGGCAAGAGCGCCTACCTGGATCGAAAGCAGATCGTTGGGTTCAAGGTTCGTTATGCACCACGTACCGGCGCATTTTTGGTGCCTATGTGCAACGTGCGGGAACAGATCGTCGGCCTGCAGGTGATCTTTCCGACTAAGCAAGAGGACACCGGTCGCGACAAAGCCTACTGGCCCTACGGCATGTCGAAAGAGGGCGCTTTCCATTTGATCGGGCCGCACCCTGAGCCGGGTGAACCAGTGCTCGTTTGCGAGGGTTATGCCACAGGCGCCAGTCTGCACATGGCGACCTCGCTGACGGTGGCCATTGCCTTCGATGCGGGCAACTTATTACCTGTCTCCAAGGCCATGCGGGAGCGTTTCCCCGGCTGCCCACTAATCCTGTGCCGAGATGATGATTGGAAAACCAAGCGTCCGAATGGCGAGCCATGGAACCCGGGTGAGGAAAAGGCCAACAACGCCGCGTTGATCGTCGGCGGCCAAGTGGTCGCGCCAGTCTTCTCTGGCGAGCGTGAAATCAAGTGGACCGACTTCAATGACCTGCACATTGCCGAAGGATTGGAGGCTGTCCGTCGCCAGGTATTGGCAGTGGTCAAGCCTCCTGCAGCTGGTGGTTGGAAGGATCAATTGGCTCGCACTGAAAATGGTTCCCTGATTGCGCACATGCAAAACGTTGAGTTGATCCTGGGCAATGACGAACGCTGGGCAGGTGTCATTGGCTACAGCGTGTTCAGTTCCAAGATCGTCAAGCTGCGGTCCGCTCCCTTTGGTGGCGGTGCTGGTGATTGGGCTGACATCGATGACATGCGGGTGATGAAGTGGCTCGCGCAGCAATACAACCTGCGGGTCAAAGCATCCCATGTGATTGAGGCGGTCAGCGTCGTGGCCCACGACCATTCGTTTCACCCTGTGCGGGAGTACCTCGAAAAGCTCGAATGGGACCGAGTGCCTCGACTGGAAAGCTGGTTGACTGATGTGTTGGGCGTGAAGGCGAGCGAGTACTCGGCCAAGGTCGGCAAGCGTTGGCCGATCTCTGCAGTAGCTCGGGTGATGCGTCCTGGCTGCAAGGCTGACTCGGTGATGATCCTTGAAGGCGGGCAGGGTGAGGGTAAGTCCACGGCCATGGGCATTCTCGGTGGCGAGTGGTTTATGGACACGCCCTTTGCCCTCGGCGACAAGGATAGCTTCCAGGCAATTCGCGGCAAGTGGATCGTCGAACTGGGGGAGCTGGACAGCTTCAACAAGGCGGAAAGTACCAAGGCTAAGCAGTTCTTTTCCGCATCCACTGACACTTATCGCGAAAGCTATGGCCGCAGAACGAACGACGTGCCACGCCAGTGTGTGTTCGTGGGGACTACCAACCAAGAGGAGTACCTCAAGGACGCAACCGGCAACCGGCGTTACTGGCCGGTGTTCTGCAACAAGGTCGACCTGGAAGCGCTGCGTGAGATTCGCGACCAGCTGTGGGCTGAAGCGGTGTTCTGCTTCGAAGCCGGGGATATCTGGTGGGTGACGAAGGATGAGTCCTGGATGTTCGCCGAAGCCCAGGACGAACGCTTCGTTGTGGACGAGTGGGAAGGCCCGATTCTGAACTGGTTGGAGGAGTCGCAGATCGGCGAAACCGCCACCGGCAACGAGATTTTGACCCAGGCCCTCAAGTTGGATGTCGGCCATTGGGGTAAGCCGGAGCAGATGCGCGTCGGCGCGATCATGCATCGCCTGGGTTGGCGGAAGAAGCGCATGCCGGCGTTGGCGAAGAGCGGTATCCGGCAATGGGCCTATCAGAAGCCCGCAACGTGGGGGTATGCGGCAGCATTGCAGGCGCTCCCGGTAGAGGAGCCTTGCTTCGGTGATTAAACGTATTGATGAGATGCTCAAGCTCTGGGCGCAGGACCTGCACTCGCCGATGGCCACTAGTTATGGCGGATCGACTGGCGGCAACATGATCGCCATGTTGATGGAGTGCAAAGGCGAGTTGATACGGGGGACTCGCGGCAGTCGGGTGTTGCTGGATGAATCGGCGGATATCGAGCTGATAGTTCACAAGCACCTGCCGCCTCGTCTTGCCTTGGTCGTGCTGGAGCACTATTGCAATCAGGAGAGTTTCCTTTCACAGAAGCTGTTGCACTGCGCATGCAGCTCTCGGACCTACTATATGCGGTTGCACGAAGCCCATGAGTTCATTCAGGGCATGCTGATGGGTAAGGCTGCATGAGCCTTGGCATCACTCCGCTTGTTGCTGTCCTACTGTCCGGCCTTGTCCGACTGCCATTTGATGCAGTCGGACAGGCGCAGGCCGTGTCGTTGTTGGGCTGTCCTACTGTCCAACCTCTGCCCACCCATGCACACGTAAGCATAGCGGGCACGTAGTTGCGCCCATGGCGCGCATGCGTGTTTTTAGTTTTCTCTCTATACACAAGAAAAGAGTAAATAAAGTAGGACAGTAGGGCAGAGCCCCGAATTTAGGCGCCTGTGGCTGTCCTACTTCGACTCTGAATAGTGGGACAGGTAGGACAGGCCACCAGAAGCGATAGCCGATTGAATGCGTTGTACCCGCGTTGTACCTGCGTCATACCCACGTTGCACCCGTATTGCTCCATGGCATTAAAACTAGCTTGCTGCCAGTAAAATCCACCTGTAAAAAGTACCCATCTTCGATAGGTGCGACCGCAGAGAGCGGGAGGCACCACACACCAAACCCGGCCATTGCGCCGGGTTTTTGCGTTTATGGGGTAGGGCGATGACGAACGAGCAGCAAGCACTGGCAGAGATGCCGATCTGGTTAGTGATCATCCTGGCCCTGGTCGGCGGCGTATCCGGTGAAATGTGGCGAGCCGAGAAGGACGGCGCCAGGGGCTGGGCGTTATTGCGGCGCCTGGCGCTTCGGTCCGGTGCCTGCATTGTCTGTGGGGTGTCGGCGATGATGCTGATGATCGGCGCGGGCATGACGATCTGGACAGCGGGCAGTTTGGGTTGCCTGACCGCGATGGCCGGCGCCGATGTGGCCATCGGGCTTTACGAACGCTGGGCCGCCAAGCGCCTGGGCGTTTCCGAAGTGCCACCTGCTAGCAGCGAACAGGGATGAAATCGTACCGGCCCACCGAAAACCGCCGGGGACCCTGGGGTTATTCGGGGGGTACGGGGTCGGAAACCCGCGGGAAAGTGTTAGCGGCTAGTTCACCAGCTTAGTGAACTCGGGTGAACAGGTGAACACCCTGTATTCATTGGGTGAACAGGACATTCCATCATGACGATAATCAGCAAAACGGAGTTTGCGGCGCGACGCGGCTGGGCGAAATCCTATGTTTCCAAACTGGCGAATCAGGATCGATTGGTTCTGACTGACGGCGGCAAAGTGGATCTGGAAGCCACCGAGGCGTTACTCGCCGAGTCGGCCGACCCAGGCAAAGCCGCCGTCGCCAACCGCCACGAGCGGCTTCGCCTTCAAAAGGAGGCCGAAATAGCCGTCGAAGAACCTGCGGTGCCGCAAGTCTGCCAGCCGGTGGACTTCCAAAAATCTCGGGCTCTGCGCGAGCACTACATGGCGCTGCAGGAGCAGACCAACTTTCACAAGCAACAGGGCACGTTGGTCGAGCGCATTGCGGTGGAAACCGGCGCATATAACGCAGGCCGCTTGCTGCGGGATCAACTGCTGGGCATGCCTCCGCAGTTGGCACCGGAACTGGCCGTCATGTCCGATCCCTGGCAAATCGAAAAGCACCTGACGGCCGCTATACGTCGCTCGCTTGAGGATGCTGAACGCTTGTCCTCGGCGGATCTTGAACACGCACTGACCATGAGTTAAGCCAATGCCCACGGAAATTCCTGACGGTGCAGAGGTGTACCGGGAGTCGTTTTTTCGTGGGCTGCATCCTGACCCCGACGTTTGGGTCGATGAGTGGGCCGACGAGTACATGCGTATCCCGCGTGACACTGGCGCCGCTGAGCCAGGCCAATACCGGACATCGCGCACACCTTATGCACGCGAGCCGATGCGCTGCCTGTCACCGGCACACCCCTGCAAGCGCGTGATCACCATGGTCGCGTCGCAGTTGATGAAAACGCAGATCGCCCTGAACTGGATCGGCGGCCTCATCCACATGGCGCCGTCGAATATCCTGACGTTATTGCCCAGCCTCGGCCTGGCTAAACGGGTGTCCTCGCGGATAGGGAAAACGATCAAAGCGACGCCGGTGCTGCGCGAACGCGTGGCGTCAAGCCGGTCGCGCGACGCACGCAATACCATGGACACTAAAGAGTTCGAGGGCGGCTCGCTGTACGTCACCACCGCCGGCTCGGCTGCCAACTTGTCGGAGCTCTCGGCGCGCTACGTTTACGGCGACGAGATCGACCGTTGGGAAGTCGATATCGGCGAGGAGGGCGACCCGATAGAGCTTGCTGAGACCCGGGGCAGTACCTTCGGCCGTAACGCCAAGTTCTACTTCTCCAGCTCGCCAACAATCAAGGGCGCTTCGCGGATCTCCGACTTGTTTGAGGGCAGCGACCAGCGTTACTACTACGTGCCGTGCCCCCACTGTGGCCACATGCAGGTGCTCGAATGGGAAAACCTTCTCTACTCTGCCGACTTCAGCGTAGTGCATTACAAGTGCGCGGCATCCGGGTTGGACTGTGACGTTCTAATCGACGAATACCACAAGGGTGAAATGCTCGCCAAAGGCGAGTGGCGCGCCCATGCCGAAGGCGATGGCGAGACGGTGGGCTTTCACCTCAACGCGCTGTATTCGCCGCTGGGCTGGATGGACTGGAAGTCGCTGGCCAAGCAATTTGAGAAGGCTAAAAAGGCGCAGGCCAAAGGCGATCTTGAGCCTATGCAGGTGTTCTACAACACCCGTTTGGCGAAGGTGTGGGACAGCGCCCAGGAGCAAACCAAAGCGGACGAGCTCAGACAGCGGGCACGCTTGGAAGGCTACACCCTCGGCTCGATGCCGGCGGCGGTGATGATGATCACCGGGGCCGTCGACGTTCAGGCCAATCGCCTGGAGTTCATGGCCATGGGCTGGGGCGCTGGCATGGAACGCTGGGTCATCGACTATCAAATTGTTGCGGGTGATCCCGCAGACGAGCGCACCTGGGCAGCACTGGACGAACTACTCAAAGCCAAATACCGCCATCCCTGCGGCGTTGGCCTCGGCATTCTCGCGGTTGCCGTTGACTCCGGCGGTCACCACACCGATGAGGTGTACCAGTTCTGTCGCGTTCGCCGCTGGCGCAACGTGTTCGCCATTAAGGGGGCGAGCAAATCCGGCAAACCGGTCATTGCTCAACGCCCTTCTATGGTCGACGTGACCTGGAAAGGTCAGACCGAACGCAACGGTGCCGAGCTTTGGTTTGTCGGTACCGACACCGCGAAGGATTGGATCTACAACCGTTATTCGTTCCCTCCCGGGCCAGGTGCGCTGCACTTTGCTAATGATCTGCCGGATGACTTCTTCGACCAGTGCGTCGCCGAACGCAAAGTGGCCCGCTACATCCGTGGTCACAAGAGGATCGAATGGGTGAAGGGCAAGGCCGAGCGCAACGAAGCGCTCGACTTGATGGTGTATTGCCTGGCCATGGCGCATTACCTGGGCCTGAACCGCTACAAAGAACACGACTGGGAGCGCGTGCGTCAATCGCTCGCGCAGTCAGGGCTTTTTGATGATGCCTTGGGCATCACGCCCGTTCAGGGGGAGCGGCTCAACACTCCGGCACCCACCACGCACGTCGCGCGCCGAGTCGCGGCTGCGCCCGTCGTGCCGGCCGCACCGACACGACCCGCTGCCCAACCACCTCAACGCCGCAGCTCCACCAGCGGTTACCTGAAGAGACGCTGATATGTCATTTACCCAGAAGCACCTCGACGCGGTTGAGGCGGCCATCGCTCGCGGTGAAAAAACCGTGCGCTACACCGACCGCACCGTGGAGTACCGCACCGTCGACGAGCTATTGAGGGCTCGAGAAGAGATTCGCTCCTCGCTGGTCAATGCCGCTGGAGCGCGCTCGCGTGTCGTGCGGCTGTACCACGGAGGCAAAGGACTCTGATGGCGCGCTATCCGACGCTGACCCGTAACGGATTCGTGTTGCCGTCGAACATCAAGGCCAGCTACGAGGGCGCCGGAGAAGGGCGTCGATCCGCTGGCTGGGATGCTCCCGACAACGGAATCAACAGCATCAACACCCCGGCACTGCGCAACTTACGCTCGCGCTCTCGGGCCGCGGTTCGCAACGACCCGTATGCCTTCAACGTGATCGACAAGCGCGTCAGCAACCTGATCGGCACGGGCATCACTCCTCGGCCAACCACTGACGACGATGCCCTCCGCAAATTGCTGCAGGAGCTGTGGGGCGATTGGGTCGACGAATCAGACGCCGATGAGCGCACCGACTTTTACGGCCAGCAAGCCTTGGTCGCGCGCACGGTGGAAACCTCGGGCGAATGCTTCGTGCGGTTGCGACCGCGTAGTCAGAACGACGGTCTGGCCGTGCCACTGCAGTTGCAGATCCTGGCGCCGGAGTTTGTGCCGCACGACAAGTTTGAATCCACCAAAAACGGCAACGTCATTCGCGCGGGAATCGAGTTCACGCCCGGCGGTAAACGGGTGGCGTACTGGATGTACCTGGCGCATCCGCGCGATGCCGCTTCGCTAAACGCCGGTTACAACCAACTGGTGCGCGTCCCGGCATCTCAGGTGTTGCACATCTTCGAGCCGGTCGAGCCAGGTCAGTTGCGTGGCGTGCCACGTTTGTCGCCGGTGCTCAAGCGCTTGCGCAGCCTCGACAACTACGACGACGCAGTGCTGTTCCGGCAGGAAGTGGCGAACTTGTTTGCCGGCTTCATCAGTCGCCCCGCGCCGGACTCTGGGCAAACGCCAAGAGATCCGGTCACCGGCCAGTTGCTGGATCTGGATCGCGATGGCTTCACCCCGATGGTGGCGCTGGAGCCCGGCACGATGCAGGAGCTGGGGCCGGGCGAAGAAGTCGAGTTCTCCAAGCCGCCGGACGCGGGCAACAACTACCCCGATTTCATGCGACAGCAACTGATGGCTGCCGCCGCCGGGTCTGGTACGCCTTACGAGATCCTCACCGGCGACATGCGCGGGATTAACGACCGAGCGTTGCGGGTGGTCCTGACTGAGTTTCGACGCCGCCTGGAACAACTGCAATTCAGCGTTTACGTCCACCAACTGTGCCGCCCGGTACGGGCTGCCTGGATGGACATGGCGGTGCTGTCGGGTGTCTTGCAACTGCCTGATTACGCGCAGAAGCGCCGCGACTACCTGCGCACTCGTTGGGTACCGCAAGGCTGGGCCTACATCCAGCCGGTGCAGGACGTGCAGGCGCGGCGGATGGAGGTGCAGGCCGGCTTCGCCTCGCGCAGCGAGATGGTCCTGCGCACTGGCTACGACGCCGAAACCGTCGACGCGGAAAACGCTGCCGATCTGGCACGGGCCACGGCACTGGGCCTCAACTACAACACCCTCGACGCCGTCGAAACCAACGACGACAAGGAGCAATCATGAGCAAAAAAACGCGACCGCGCATTTACAATCGCGCGGGCAAGCAGGTGCAAGTTGAAGACAAGACCTGGTACGCGGTGCACGCCAGCGGCGAGGCCGCCTCGCGCGTCATCGAAGTGTTTGTGTATGGCGAGATCGGCGGCTGGGGCATCACCGCCAATCAGTTTGTCCAGGACCTGCGCGCGATGGACGATGGCGTCTCCCCAGTGGTCGCGGCGTTCAACAGCATCGGTGGGGATTTGTTCGACGGGTTGGCGATGCACAACGCGCTGTCGCGTCTGGGCGAGCGCTGCACCGGCCGGATTGACGCGTTAGCCGCCAGTGCTGCCAGCGTGGCGGTGTGCGGCGCACACAAGGTCGTGATCGCGGCCAACGCCATGCTGATGATTCACAACCCTTGGACCTACGCGGCCGGGGACGCTGACAATTTCCGCAAGGTGGCCGACGTCCTTGACCAGACGATGGAGGCGATCATTGCGGCGTACAAGGCCAAAGCGCCCGACATTGATGAGGTCGAACTGCGTCGGCTGGTCGCTGCGGAAACCTGGCTCACCGCCAATGAAGCCGTAGCCCTGGGCTTGGCCGATGAGGTCGGCGACGGTATCAAGGTCAAGGCCTGTATCGGGCAGGGCGCGGTGCTGCAGCGGTTCCAGAACGCGCCGGCTGAGTTGCTGGCCCAGCTCGACGAACCGCCTGAAGAGGATCCGGACCTGGAGCCAATCGAACCGCCGGTGGTGCCACCGGTAGTCGATTCGGCCAAGTTGGCGCTGATGATCACCCAGCGCTGTACGGCGGCGGGCATCAGCAACCTGGTCGAGCCGCTGCTCAGCTCGACCCGACTCGAAAGCGAAGAAATCGTCTTGGCCGGCTTGACCCGCGCCAAGGCGGTGAATGACCTTTGCGTGGCCGCGCGACTACCTGAATTCAGCGCCGAGTATGTCGCGGCAGGCCTGGACGCTTCAGCCGTTCGAGCGCGCCTGTTCGACAAGATCGTCACCAGCGGCAAGGGCTTTGAAATCGACAACAGCCTGCCGCTGGACAATGACCCGGCGCCGAAGGTGCTGGCCAAACAACCTGATCCCACCTCGATCTGGGCGTCGCGACAAGCGGCTCAGTCTGGAACCGCGCACGGCGCGAAAGGAGCAAGACCATGACCATCAAAAAAGAGCTGATTCACGCGGGTGAGTTTCTGCTGTCCGAAGGCGCGGGGAACATTTCGCGAGAAACGATCAACGTCGCCGCAGGCTCTGCGCTTAACCCCGGCCAAGTCCTCGGTCTGGTGACAGCCTCCGGCGAATTCGCACCGTATGACCCGGCCGCCGAGGACGGTTCGCAGGCGGCTGTGGCGATTCTCTACGGTCCATTGGGCGAATCGGACATCGTGCGTCGGGGACGCGCCGTGGTGCGCATGGCGGAAGTCAGCGAAGTGCACTTGACCGGGCTGGACCCGGAGGCCGAAAAAGACCTGGCCACCTATTTCCTGATCGTTCGTTAAGAGCCTCAGACACGTTTACCCAGCCCGCCTTGAGCGGGTTTTTCATTTCTGGAGAGTACCCATGGCCGACATCGCCATTTTTGACGACGAAGCATTTACCGTCACCGCGCTGACCGCTGCACTCAATGATCAACCCTACCTGCCTGGGCGCATCAGTGCCTTGGGCCTGTTTCGCGAGGAAGGCATCACCACCCTGACCGTGCAGATCGAGAAGGACGGCGACACGCTGGCCCTGGTCCCTGCCGGTGAGCGAGGCAGCTCCGGCCTGGTAGTCGCAGCCAGCAAGCGCAACCTGATCCCGTTCAACACCGTGCACCTGCCGGAGCGCTTCACCATCAAAGCCGACGAAATCCAAGGCATTCGCGCCTTCGGTACTCGCACCGAGTTGCAGGCGGTGCAGGACGTGGTCAATGCCCGTCTGGCCAAAGCACGCCGACAGTTGGACGCAACCCACGAGTTCCAGCGCATGGGCGCGCTCAACGGCCTGATTCTCGATGCCGATGGCAAGACGGTGCTGTTGGACCTCTATGACCGCTTCGGTGTGTCGCGTCAGAAGTTGTCCATGGGCCTGGCCGATCCGAGCACCGAGTTGCGGGTCAAAAGCGGTGAAGCGTTGGACATGCAGGAAGACGCGCTCGGCAGCGTAACCAGCACCGGTTCTCGCGCCTTCTGCGGTAAGAATTTCTGGAACAAGCTGATCGTGCATAAGTCGGTCAAGGAAACGTATCTCAATAGCCAGCAAGCGGCCGCTCTGCGCGGCGACGCGCGGGAGAGTTTCGAGTTCGGCGGCATTATCTGGGAGCGTTACCGTGGCAAGGTTGCCGGTGTGTCTTTTGTTCATGACGACAAGGCGCTGCTGATTCCTGAGGGTGTTCCGGATCTGTACATCTCAGTGTTTGCGCCGGCTGACTACATGGAAACCGTCAACACCCAGGGCATTCCGTACTACAGCATGATCGAGCCGCTGCCATTCAACAAAGGCATGGCGGGCGAAGCCCAATCCAACCCGCTGCACCTGTGCACCCGGCCACTCGCTCAGATCTTGCTGGAGCTCTGACCGTGAGCTTTCGCGACCTGGTCGCCGAGGTCGACACGGTGGTGTTCCAAACGCTGGGCGATACCGCACGGATCGAGGGTCGCGAACAACCCGTGTTCGGCATGTTCGCCGCGCCCTGGTTGCAGCCCAAACTCGGCAAGCTCAACACTGGCTTACGTGAGCCTCGTTTCGAGATCCGCGTCAGCGATTCGGTAGGGCTAGAGCGTGGTCAATTGGTCAGCATCGATTTGCCTGCTTTGGATGGCGGCGGCGATTACGACCTGGTGCAACTGGAGCCCAGCGGCGACGGCCTGGTGGCCTTGATTCTGAGGATGCGCCCATGAGTGTCGGCAGCCATCTCAAACCCTCGGCCGGCGGCGGGATGATTTCGATCCAGTCCTCGGCCGCCGATCTTCACGCGTTTCAGGACTTCGCCAAGCTGGTGCCCAAAGCCGCCGCGACGGCGCACCGGCGCGCGATCAACAAGACGTTGGGCTGGTTGCGCACGCACATTGCCCGAGCCGTCAGCCGGCAAGAGCGCATCGCCGTTGCGGCGGTGCGTCAGCGGTTGCGCAGTTACCCGGTGTCAGGTGGAGCTTCGAGCGGCAAGCTCTGGTTTGGTTTGAACGCCATCGAGTCCAGCCGGATCGGCCGGGCGCGTCAGACTGGCAGCGGCGTGTCGGTGGCGGGTCGGCGCTATCAAGGCGCGTTTCTTAAGAAGGTCTACGGCAACAAACCGGACATCTGGATCCGCACGGCGAGCAAGCATTTCAATGGCGATGACTACCCCGACAGCACGGTGTCACCCGGGCACGGGGCGAGTTCGGGCTGGGTGGCGGAAAACGGCAGCCGCTTTCCGCTGGCGAAAGCCAAAGTCTCGCTGGAGCAAGCCCGGCCGCACTTCGAAAGCTGGGTGCGAAAAGCCGATGAGCGCCTGTTGGAAATCCTGAAACAGGAGCTCAACTTCGAGCTGCAGAAGTACCTCAAGAGGATCGCCTGATGCCCGACGAGCCGTTTAACCTAGAGCTGCTGTATCACGCGGTAGAACACCATTTGAAGGCTAATCTGCCGGGGGTTCTGACCGTGAGTGCCTGGCCGAATATCCAAGACCGCATCGCGTTGCCGGCGGTGTTCTTGGAACTGGCGGAGATTGAGCCGGGTGTCGACATAGGCACCGGTGAAACCACATTGGTCTGCAAATTCGAGGCGCGCATCATCGTGGACCCGATCCGGCCGCTTCATCAGCAGCAGGCTGTGCAATTGGCGACCCAGCTCGCCGTGATACTGCGTGCGCAGACGTGGGGGCTGGAGGTCGAACCTGCGGAGTTTGTGCAGGCCCTGCAGGACTGGACCCAGCCGGCGCTGGATGGCTACACCGTCTGGCTGGTGGAGTGGACGCAACAGGTGTACGTCGGCCCCGAGGAATGGCCGTGGCCTGATCAGCCGCCGGGTTCGCTGTTGTTCGGCTTTAACGAGGACGTTAAAGAGGACTTTGTCCCCTCGGGGAATCTGTGAGCTACGCAAGCGCCCAGCACGATCGCATGCTGGCGGGGGTGGTCAAGGCTTGTTATGTGGTGGCGGTTGATCTGGCGGCATCGCCGCCGGTGTGCCGCGTCTCGGATGGTGAGTGGACCAGCGCCTGGGTGCGTTGGCACAGTATCGCTGCCGGCAAGGCGCGGCACTGGCGGGCGCCGTCCCTGGGCGAGCAGGGGGCGTTGCTCAGTGC
>NZ_MKGS01000176.1:0-31522 GCF_002836905.1 Pseudomonas sp. 43NM1
GCCGAACAACTGCGCGCCACCGCGCAGAAGCACAACATCACTTTGTTCATGCTGCTGCTCGGCGCCTTCAACGCGCTGCTGCACCGCTACACCGGGCAGACCGACATCCGCGTCGGCGTGCCCATCGCCAACCGCAACCGCGGTGAAACCGAAGGCCTGATCGGCTTCTTCGTCAACACCCAGGTGCTGCGCACCCAACTGGACGGCCAGACCCGCGTCAGTGACCTGTTCAGCCGCATCAAGGAAACCGCGCTCGGCGCCCAGGCGCATCAGGATTTGCCGTTCGAGCGTCTGGTCGAAGCGCTGAAACTGGAACGCAGCCTCAGCCATACGCCGCTGTTCCAGGTGATGTACAACCACCAGCCGCAAGTCGCCGACATCAGCACGGTGACCACGGCCTCGGGCCTGGAATTGGGCATGATCGACTGGCAGGGCCGCACGACGCAGTTCGACCTGACGCTGGATACCTGGGAAAAGGCCGGCAAACTGCACGCGGCGCTGACCTACGCCAACGACCTGTTCGACGCCGCGACCATCGCGCGCATGGCCCGGCACTGGACGCGCCTGTTGCAGGCGATGGTCGCCGATGCCACCCAGCGTGTCGGCGAATTGCCGCTGCTGGACGCGGCCGAGCAGCAGACGCTGGTCCACGACTGGAACGCCACGGCGCAGGACTATCCGCGCGAGCAATGCCTGCATCGGTTGATCGAAGCTCAGGCAACGCGCAGCCCCGAAGCGACGGCGCTGGTGTTCGGCGAGCAAACGTTGAGCTATGCGCAACTGGACGCCAGGGCCAATCAACTGGCGCAGCTGTTGCGCGAGCACGGCGTCGGCGCGGATGTGCTGGTGGGGATTGCCGTTGAGCGCTCGATTGAAATGGTCGTCGGCCTGCTGGCGATTCTCAAGGCAGGTGGCGCCTATGTGCCGCTGGACCCGGAATATCCG
The DNA here is from genome assembly GCF_002836905.1 of Pseudomonas sp. 43NM1. Lineage (NCBI taxonomy): Bacteria > Pseudomonadati > Pseudomonadota > Gammaproteobacteria > Pseudomonadales > Pseudomonadaceae > Pseudomonas > Pseudomonas sp. 43NM1. The sequence goes on from NZ_MKGS01000176.1 coordinate 946, forward strand.
CAGGAACGCCTGGCGTACATGATCGAAGACAGCGCGATTGCGCTGTTGCTGACCCAGACTTCGCTGTTGCAGCGCTTGCCGACGGCCGGCGTGGCGGTCATCACCCTTGATCAGCCGGCCGATTGGCTGGATCGCTACAGCGTCGAACGCCTGCCGGTGGCGCTGCACAGCCAGAACCTGGCGTATGTGATTTACACCTCCGGCTCCACCGGCAAACCCAAAGGTGCCGGCAACAGCCACGCGGCGCTGGTCAACCGTTTGTGCTGGATGCAGCAAGCCTATGGCCTGGATGACAGCGACGCGGTGTTGCAGAAAACCCCGTTCAGTTTCGACGTGTCGGTGTGGGAGTTTTTCTGGCCGCTGATGACCGGCGCCCGCCTGGTGGTGGCGGCGCCGGGTGAGCACCGCGAGCCGGCGCGCTTGATCGAAACCATCGAGCGCCACCGCATCAGCACGTTGCACTTTGTGCCGTCGATGCTCCAGGCATTCATCCATGAGCCGGGCGTGCAAGCCTGCACCAGCCTCAAGCGGATCGTCTGCAGTGGTGAAGCATTGCCGCTGGATGCGCAATTGCAAGTGTTCGCCAAACTGCCGAACGCCGGTTTGTATAACTTGTACGGCCCGACCGAAGCCGCCATCGACGTTACTCACTGGACCTGCGTCGATGAAGGCGCCGACAGCGTGCCGATCGGCCAGCCGATTGCCAACCTGCGCACCCACGTGCTGGATGCCCAGATGCTGCCGGTGCCGGCGGGTGTCGCCGGTGAGTTGTACCTCGGTGGCGCCGGTCTGGCGCGCAGTTACCATCGTCGTCCGGGGCTGACCGCCGAGCGTTTTGTGCCGTGCCCGTTCCATGACGGTGCGCGCCTGTACCGCACCGGCGACCGCGTACGCCAACGCGCCGACGGGGTTATCGAATACCTCGGGCGTCTCGATCACCAAGTCAAACTGCGCGGTTTGCGCATCGAGTTGGGCGAGATTGAAACCCGCCTGATGCAGCACCCGCTGGTGCGTGAGGCGGTGGTGCTGGTGCAGGGCGGCAAACATCTGGTCGGCTATCTGGTGCTCGACGACGCTGAACCGGATGCACAATGGCCGCAAACGTTGAAAGCCTGGCTGCTCGGCAGTCTGCCGGAATACATGGTGCCGACGCACCTGATGCCGCTGGTCAAACTGCCGGTGACGGCCAACGGCAAACTTGATCGCAAGGCCTTACCCGAGCCGGAAGCAGCGGTGCAGCAAGCCTTTGTCGAACCGCAGGACGCGCTGCAAAAAGCCCTCGCGGCGATCTGGCAGGACGTGCTCGGTGTCGCGCGTATTGGCCTGGAGGACAACTTCTTCGAATTGGGCGGCGACTCGATCATTTCGATCCAGGTCGTCAGCCGTGCGCGTCAGGCCGGCATCCGCCTCAGCCCGCGCGACTTGTTCCAGTATCAAACCGTGCGCAGCCTGGCGCTGGTGGCGACGGTCGCGGAGCAGAGCAGCATCGATCAAGGCCCGGCCAGCGGCAACGTGCTGCTGACGCCGGTGCAGGAATATTTCTTTGCGCAACCGATGAACGCACGCGGCCACTGGAACCAGTCGTTGCTGCTGGCACCACGCGAACCGCTGCAAGCCGAGTGGCTGCAAACCGCGTTGACGCGTTTGTGCAATCACCACGATGCGCTGCGCCTGCGTTTCGTCGAAAGCGCGCAAGGCTGGCAGCAACACTATGCTGGCGAAGTGCGCGAATGTGCACTTTGGCAGCGTCAGGCCGACAGCGAGGCCGCGCTGCTCGCGTTGTGCAACGAAGCCCAGCGCAGCCTCGATCTGACTGACGGTCCGCTGCTGCGAGCGATGTTGGTGACCCTGGCGAATGGCGCGCAACGGCTGTTGCTGGTGATCCATCACCTGGCCGTCGATGGCGTGTCGTGGCGGCTGTTGCTCGAAGATTTGCAGCAGGCTTACACGCAGCTGCAAAGTGGCGGCGCGATTGTCCTGCCGAGCAAAACCAGCACCTATCAAGCCTGGGCCGAACGCTTGCAGCAGCACGCGCCAATGCTCAACGAAGAAATGGTTTATTGGCAGCAGCAAACCAGCGAACAGCAACTGCCGCGTGATCGCGCCGACGGTCGTCTGGACAACCGCTTCGGGGAGAAAATCGAGTGGCGGCTGGACCGTGAACTGACCCGCCAACTGCTGCAAAGCGCACCGGCGGCATACCGCACGCAAGTCAACGACTTGCTGTTGACGGCGCTGGCGCGGGTGCTCTGGCAATGGAGCGCTCAACCGGCGGCGCTGATTCAACTCGAAGGTCATGGTCGCGAAGATCTGTTTGATGAACTCGACCTGACCCGCACCGTGGGCTGGTTCACCAGCCTGTTCCCGGTGCGCCTGCAACCGGCGGCGACGCTGGCGGATTCGATCAAAACGGTCAAGGAACAACTGCGCGCCGTACCGGGCAAAGGCCTGGGTTACGGCGTGTTGCGCCACCTCGGCGAACCGGCGCAGCGCGAGCAACTCGCGGCACTGACGCCGCCACGGATCACCTTCAATTACCTCGGGCAGTTTGATCGTCAGTTCGACCAAGCATCACTGTTTGTGCCGTCCACCGAGGGCAGCGGCCAGGCTCAGGACCCAAACGCGCCGCTGGCTAACTGGTTGACCGTGGAAGGCCAGGTCTATGGCGGCGAACTGGCAATGAGCTGGGGTTTCAGCCACGAGATGTTTGACCGGGCGACGGTGCAGCAACTGGCTGACAACTTCGGCGCCGAGCTGCGCGAGCTGATCGAACACTGCAGCACGCTGCCGGCGCCACACGCGACGCCGTCGGACTTCCCGTTGGCGCGCATCAGCCAGGCGCAAATCGATGCGCTGCCGGTGCACGTCGGGCTGCTCGACGACCTTTACCCGCTGTCACCGATGCAACAGGGCTTGCTGTTCCACACGCTGTACGAGCAAGCGGCGGGCGAGTACGTCAACCAGTTGCGCGTCGATGTGCAAGGGCTGGATCCCGAGCGTTTCCGCGCGGCGTGGCAGTCCACCGTCGATGCCCAAGACATCCTGCGCAGCGGTTTTGTCTGGCAGGGCGAGCTCGAAGAACCACTGCAGATCGTGCATAAACAGGTGCAATTGCCGTTTACCACGCTGGACTGGTGCAGCCGTGACGATCAGGTCGCCGCCCTCGATACTCTGGCCGATGCCGAACGCCAACAAGGTTTTGACCTGACCCAGGCGCCGTTGCTGCGCCTGGTGCTGGTGCAAACCGCTGTCGATAGCTGGCACCTGATTTACACCCATCACCACATTTTGATGGATGGCTGGAGCAACTCGCAGTTGCTTGGCGAAGTCTTGCAGCGCTATCGCGGGCGCGCTCCAGCGGCTGCGGCCGGGCGTTATCGCGATTACATCGGTTGGCTGCAACGTCAGGACGCGCAGTTGAGCGAGAACTTCTGGGCCGAGCAACTGGCGCCCCTGCAAGAGCCGACGCGGCTGGCGCGCGTGGTCAGCGACAATCAAAGCCAAAGCGGTCATGGCGATCATTATCAGACGTTGCCGGCCAGCCAGACGCAAGCGCTCGAAGCGTTTGCCCGACAGCAGAAAGTCACCCTCAACACCTTGGTGCAAGCCGCTTGGCTGCTGTTGTTGCAGCGTTACACCGGTCACCAGACGGTCGCGTTCGGCGCGACGGTGGCGGGGCGTCCGGCGGACTTGCCGGGCATCGAGCAGCAAGTCGGGCTGTTCATCAACACCTTGCCGGTGATCGGCACGCCACGTCCGGACCAGAGCGTGGCGGCCTGGCTGCAAACGGTGCAGGCGCAAAACCTCAGCCTGCGCGAGTTCGAACACACGCCTTTGGCAGATATTCAGCGTTGGGCCGGGCAGGGTGGCGAGGCCTTGTTCGACAACATTCTGGTGTTCGAGAACTACCCGATTGCCGAGGCGCTGCAACAAGGCGCGGAGCAAGGCGTGGTGTTCGGTGAAGTCACCAGCCTCGAACAGACGCACTTCCCGTTGAGCGTCGCCGTGACCCTCGGCCAGACTCTGGCGCTGCATTACAGCTTCGACCGCGCGCATTTCTGCGCGGCGGTGATCGAACGCATCAGCGCGCAGTTGCTGCAATTGCTCGAACAATTTGCCGAATCGGCGCAACGCAACCTCGGCGAAATTGCCTTGGCGAGTGCGCAGGAATTGGCCGTGCAACTGGCCAACAATCACCCCCAGCCGTATCCGCTGGACCTCGCGGTACACCAGCGCATCGGCCAATGGGCGGCCGAGGCCCCGGAGCGCACTGCGGTGATTTTTGCCGGGGAACATTTCAGCTATGGCGAGATCGACCGCCGCGCCAATCAACTGGCTCACGCACTGATCGCCCGTGGCGTCGGCGCCGAAACCCGGGTCGGCGTGGCGTTGCCGCGCAGCGAAGGGGTGATCGTCGCGCTGCTGGCAGTGCTCAAGGCCGGTGGCGCCTATGTGCCGCTGGACACCAGCTACCCGCGTGAACGCCTGGCGTATCTGATGCAGGACTCGGGGCTGGCGCTGTTGCTGAGCGATTCGCGCGTGTCGGCGCAACTGCCGCTGGACGGCGCGACCCCGGTGCTGGAACTCGACCGCCTCGACCTCAGTGGCCAACCCGATACCGCGCCAACCGTGGCGCTCGATCCGCACAACCTCGCTTACGTGATTTACACCTCCGGTTCGACCGGTAACCCGAAAGGCGTCAGCGTCGCCCACGGCCCATTGGCGATGCATTGCCAGGCGATTGGCGAGCGCTACGAAATGCGCGCCAGCGACTGCGAATTCCACTTCATGTCGTTTGCTTTCGACGGCGCCCACGAGCGCTGGCTGACCAGCCTGACTCACGGCGCCTCGCTGCTGATTCGCGATGACAGCCTGTGGACCCCGGAACAGACTTACAACGCCATGCGCGAGCACGGCGTCACCGTGGTCGCATTTCCGCCGGTGTACCTGCAGCAACTGGCCGAACACGCCGAGCGCGAAGGCAACCCGCCGAAAGTGCGGATCTATTGCTTCGGTGGCGACGCCGTGCCGGCCGCCAGTTTCGAGCGGGTCAAGCGCGCCCTCGACCCGGATTACATCATCAACGGTTACGGCCCGACCGAAACCGTGGTCACGCCGCTGATCTGGAAGGCCGGTCGCGCCGAGCCGTGTGGCGCCGCGTACGCGCCAATCGGCAGCCGCATCGGCGACCGCAGCGCCTATGTGCTCGACGCCGACCTCAACCTGTTGCCGCAAGGCATGGCGGGCGAGTTGTACCTCGGCGGCACGGGCCTGGCCCGCGGTTACCTGAACCGTCCGGGGCTGACCGCAGAACGCTTTGTGGCCGACCCGTTCAGCAACGTCGGTGGCCTGCTGTACCGCACCGGCGACCTGGTGCGTCAGCGCGCCGATGGCACTTTCGACTATCTGGATCGCATCGATAACCAAGTGAAAATCCGTGGTTTCCGCATCGAACTCGGCGAGATCGAAGCGCGCCTGCAAGCGCTGGATGGCGTGCGCGAAGCGGTGGTGGTTGCCCAGGAAGGCACCGCCGGCAGCGGCAAACGTCTGGTCGCCTATGTGGTCAGCGATGCGCAAAATGTCGCTCGCGCCGATTTTGCCGAGAGCCTGCGCGAGCAACTGAAAAGCGCCTTGCCGGCGCACATGGTGCCGGCCTATTTGCTGCTGCTCGAACGCCTGCCGCTGACCCCCAACGGCAAACTCGACCGCAAGAACTTGCCGAAACCCGACGTCAGTCAGTTGCAGCAAGCCTACGTCGCGCCACAAAGTGCGCTGGAGCAGCAACTGGCGACGATTTGGCAGGACGTGCTGAAACTCGATCAGGTCGGCTTGAGCGATAACTTCTTCGAGCTCGGCGGCGATTCGATTATCTCGATCCAAGTGGTCAGCCGCGCGCGTCAGGCCGGCATCCGTTTCACCCCCAAAGATTTGTTCCAGCACCAGACCATTCAGGCCTTGGCCAGCGTCGCGCGACGCGGCGAACAAGCGCTGCTGATCGATCAAGGCCCGGTGACCGGCGAACTGCCGCTGCTGCCGGTGCAGCAGGTGTTCTTCGGGCAAAACATCCCTGAGCGCCAGCACTGGAATCAGGCGGTCATGCTCAAACCGACGCAACACCTTGACGCTGCGGTGCTGGAACGTGCAGTGGGCGCGCTGGTGGCGCATCACGATGGGTTGCGTCTGAGTTTCGTCGAGCAGGCCGAGGGCTGGCAGGCGCACTACCGCGCAGTCGAGCCACACGGCGACGCATTGGTCTGGGCGGTCGATGTCGCCGACGCGACCGGGCTGGAAGTCGTGGCCAATGAAGCGCAACGCAGCCTCAACCTGCAAGACGGGCCGCTGGTGCGTGCGGTGTTGGCGAACCTCGACGATGGCAGCCAGCGGTTGCTGCTGGCGATCCACCATTTGGTGGTCGACGGCGTGTCGTGGCGGATCCTGTTTGACGACCTGCAAAGCGCTTATCGGCAGCTGCTCGCCGATGAACCGCTGCAATTGCCGGGCAAAACCAGTGCGGCAAAAGTCTGGGCCGAACACCTGCAAACCTATGCGCGCAGTGCGCCGTTGCAACAGGAACTGGCCTACTGGCAACAACAGTTGCAAGGCGCCGAGGTCGCGTTGCCGGCGGACAACGCCGAGGGCGGGCAGCAGAACCGCCACGCCTTGACCGGGCGCACGCGTTTGAACAAAGACCTGACCCGGCAACTGCTGCAAGACGCTCCGGCGGCGTATCGCACCCAGGTCAACGACCTGCTCCTGACTGCATTGGCCCGCGTCATGGTGCGCTGGACCGGCGCCGAGAGCACGTTGATCCAGCTCGAAGGGCATGGCCGCGAAGAGCTGTTCGACGGCGTGGACCTGACCCGCACTGTCGGTTGGTTCACCAGCGTCTACCCGGCGAAACTGACGCCGCTGGCCGACCTCGGCGGTTCGCTGAAGCAGATCAAGGAACAACTGCGCGCGATCCCCAACAAGGGCATCGGCTTTGGTGCGCTGGCGCATCTGGGTGACGCCGCCGCGCGCCAGGCCTTGGGACAACTGCCGGTGCCGCGCCTGACCTTCAACTACCTCGGTCAGTTCGACGGCAGCTTCACCGAGAGCGACGGCGCGTTGTTCGTGCCGTCCAGCGAAGCGGCCGGTGATGAACTGCACGCCGAGGCGCCACTGCCCAACCATCTGGCACTCAACGGTCAGGTATATGGCGGTGAATTGAATCTGGGCTGGACCTTCAGTCGCGAGATGTTCAACGAGGCAACCATTCAACAGTTGGCCGACGATTACGCGCAGGAACTGCAAGCGCTGATCAGCCATTGCTGCGAGGCCGGGCAACATGGTGTGACGCCATCAGACTTCCCGTTGGCACGCTTGAGCCAGGCGCAACTGGACCACTTGCCGCTGGCGCCGCAGTTGATCGAAGACGTCTATCCACTGTCGCCGATGCAGCAAGGCATGCTGTTCCACGCGGTGTACGAAGAAGCCACCGGCGACTACATCAACCAGATGCGTCTGGACGTCGAAGGGCTCGACCCCGAGCGCTTCCATCAGGCCTGGCAAGCGGCGGTGGATGCCCACGATATTCTGCGCACGCGCTTCGTCTGGCAGGGTGAACTGGACGCGCCGGTGCAGGTGGTCAGCAAACACGCGCAGATGCCGTACAGCTTGCATGACCTGCGCGCCGAGCCGCAGCAGCAACAGGCGTTGCAAACCCTCGCGGACATCGAGCGCCAGCGCCTCGATCTGCACGCGTCGACCTTGTTGCGCCTGGTGCTGGTGCGCATCGACGACAACCGTCATCACCTGATCTACACCAACCACCACATCCTCATGGACGGCTGGAGCAACTCGCAATTGCTCGGCGAAGTGCTGCAGCGTTACAGCGGCCAATTTCAGCCGGTGCACGCTGGGCGCTATCGCGATTACATTGACTGGCTGCAACGTCAGGACGCCGCCGCCAGCGAAGCCTTCTGGCTGCCGGCACTGCGCAGCCTCGAGCAACCGACGCGTCTGGCGCAAGCCATGGCCCGCCCGGCGGACGCCGACGATCAAGGTTATGCCGATCACTTTCAGGTGCTGGATGCCGAGCAGACCTTGCGATTGAGCGAGTTCGCCCGCGCCTCGAAAGTCACGGTCAACACGCTGGTGCAAGCCGCATGGCTGCTGTTGCTGCAACGCTACACCGGCAAAGACACCGTGGCGTTCGGCGCGACGGTCGCCGGGCGGCCGGCTGACTTGCCGGGTGTCGAGCAACAGATCGGCCTGTTCATCAACACCTTGCCGGTGATCGCCACGCCGCGTGCGCAGCAGTCGCTCGGCAGTTGGTTGCAAGCGGTGCAGGCGCAGAACCTGGCGCTGCGCGAGTTCGAACACACGGCGTTGTTCGACATCCAGCGCTGGGCCGGGCAGGGCGGTGAAGCCTTGTTCGACAGCATCATGGTGTTCGAGAACTACCCGATTTCCCAGGCGCTGGAACAGGGCGCCCCGGACGGGTTGCGCTTTGGCGCGGTGGCCAACCATGAACAGACCAATTACCCGTTGACCGTGCTGGTCAGCCTGGACCGTCAATTGACGGTGCACATGAGCTATCAGCGCGGCAGTTTTGCCGCGGCGACCATCGAGCAACTGGCGGCGCATCTGCAGCATCTGCTGAGCCAGATGACCGCCGCCGAGCGTTGCCTGGATGAACTGCAATTGCTCGACGCAAACGAGCAGCAGCAAGTGCTGCTGGCGTGGAATCCGACGGGTCAGGGGTTTGCTCAGGACCTGTGCGTGCACCAGTTGATCGAGCAGCAAGTGGCAGCGCAACCGCACGCATTGGCGGTGACCTTCGCCGCGCAACAATTGACCTACGCCGAACTCGACGCGCGGGCCAATCGTCTGGCGCACAAGTTGATCGAGCTGGGGGTCGGCCCGGAAGTGCGGGTCGGCGTGGCCATGCAGCGTTCCGCCAGTTTGTTGGTCGCCCTGCTCGCGGTGCTCAAGGCCGGTGGCGCCTACGTGCCGCTGGACCCGCAATACCCGGCCGAGCGAGTTGCCTACATGCTCGAAGACAGCGCCGCGCGGGTGCTGCTCAGCGAGCAGGCCGTCGCCGCGACGCTGGCCGTCGGCGCCGACACGCAGCTGCTGTTGATCGATCAGCTCGACCCGCAACTGGCGGCGTATCCGCACACCGCACCGGTTACCGGCGTCACTGCGGACAACCTGGCGTACGTGATCTACACCTCCGGTTCCACCGGCAAACCGAAAGGCGTGGCGATCGCCCATCGCAACGTGCTGGCGCTGATCGACTGGTCGCAGACGGTCTACAGCCGCGACGACATCCAAGGCGTGCTGGCCTCGACCTCGGTGTGCTTCGACCTGTCGGTGTGGGAGCTGTTCGTCACGTTGGCCAACGGCGGCTCGCTGATCATCGCCCACAATGCGCTGGAACTGCCGCAATTGCCGGCGCGCGATCAAGTGCGCCTGATCAACACCGTGCCTTCGGCGATCAATGCGCTGCACAGTGCCGGGCAGATACCCGAAAGCGTGCGCATCATCAACCTCGCCGGCGAACCGCTCAAGCAATCGCTGGTGGATGCGCTCTACGAGCAGGCGAGCATCGAGCAGGTTTTCGACCTGTACGGCCCGTCCGAAGACACCACCTATTCGACCTGGACCCGGCGCGAGGCGGGCGGCAGCGCGAATATCGGCCGAGCGCTGCAACACACCGCCAGTTACCTGCTCGATGGCGACCTGCAACCGGTGCCGGTGGGCGTTAGCGCCGAGCTGTACCTGGCGGGCGCCGGCATCACGCGCGGTTATCTGGCACGACCGGGCATGACCGCCGAGAGGTTTGTGCCGAACCCGTTCGCCAGCAACGGCGAGCGTCTGTATCGCACTGGCGACCTGTGCCGTTATCGGGCCGACGGCGTGCTCGAATATCGCGGGCGCATCGACCACCAAGTGAAGATTCGCGGTTTCCGCATCGAGCTGAGTGAAATCGAAGCGCGCCTGCTGCAACAGGACGCGGTCAGCGAAGTCGCGGTCCTCGCGTTGCAAGCACAGGGCGGTCAGCAACTGGTGGCCTACGTGGTCGCCACGCAACTGGCGCTGGACGATGCCGAGGCGCAACGCGATTTGCGCGAGGCACTCAAAGCGCGCCTGAAGCAAAGCCTGCCCGAGTACATGGTGCCGGCCCACGTGCTGTTTATCGCGCAACTGCCGTTGACGCCCAACGGCAAACTCGACCGCAAGGCGCTGCCAGCGCCGGATGCCAGCCAGTTGCAAGGCGGTTATGTCGCCCCGGTCAGCGAACTTGAGCGGCAGGTCGCGGCGATCTGGCAGCAAGTGCTGGACCTGGAGCGCGTCGGTTTGCATGACCACTTCTTCGAGCTCGGCGGCCACTCGCTGCTGGCGGTCAATGTGGTGTCGCGGCTGCAACTCGAACTGGGGCTGAAACTGACCCCGCAACTGCTGTTCCAGAACCCTGTACTGACAGATTTCGTCAGCCGTCTGGCCACCGCCGGTGAGCAGATCGATACGTTGAAACTGAGCAAGCTGGACGCCCTGCTTGACGAAATGGAGGAAGTTTGATGGATACCAATGTCGCTTTGAAGATCGCTCGGCGCTTCATTACTTTGCCGCTCGACAAGCGCAGGGTGTATCTGCAAAAGATGCTCGAAGAAGGCGTTTCGCCGGCCAACCTGCCGATCCCCGAAACGCAGTCGCAGTTCGATCCGGTGCCGCTGTCCTTTGCTCAGGAACGCCAGTGGTTTCTCTGGCAGATGGACCCCGACAGCGCCGCCTACAACATACCCAGCGCCATGCAGTTGCACGGCGAGCTTGACGTCACGGCGCTGGAGCGCGGCTTCAATGCGTTGATCGAGCGCCATCAGAGCTTGCGCACCACGTTCCAGCAACAGGACGACCGCGCGGTGCAGGTGATTCATCCGCACATGCCGCTGGCGATCAACGTGCACGAGCTCGACCGCAGCAGCACCGCGCTGGCGCAAGCGGCGCAGGTCGATGCGTTTGTTGCCGCGCAGGGCGCGCAACCCTTCGATCTGATCAACGGGCCGCTGCTGCGCGTGAGCCTGCTGCGCCTCGGCGCGCAGGATCATGTGTTGACGTTGACCCAGCACCACATCGCTTCGGATGGTTGGTCGATGCGGGTGATGATCGAGGAGCTGCTGCACCTCTATAGCGCTTACCGTCAGGGCCAGACTCCGGCACTGCCGGCGCTGTCGATCCAGTACGCCGACTATGGCATCTGGCAGCGGCACTGGATGGAGGCCGGCGAGCGCGAACGTCAGTTGGGTTACTGGCAAACTCAGTTGGGCAACGATCATCCGGTGCTTGAGTTGCCCGCCGATCATCCGCGCCCGGCCGTGCAAAGCCTGCGCGGGGCGCGGGTCGAACTGGCCTTGCCAACGTCGCTGGCCGACCAGTTGCGCGCCGTGGCCAAAGCTCAGGACGTGACGCTGTTCATGCTGTTGCTGGCGTCGTTCCAGACCTTGTTGCACCGTTACAGCGGTCAGGCCGACATTCGCGTCGGCGTGCCGACAGCCAACCGCAACCGCGTTGAAACCGAGCGGTTGGTCGGCTTCTTCGTCAACACCCAGGTGTTGCGTACCGAGTTCGACGCACAAGCGAGTTTCAGCACGCTGCTGTCGCAGGTAAAAACCACCGCGATGGCCGCTCAGGCGCACCAGGACTTGCCGTTCGAGCAATTGGTCGAAGCGTTGCAACCGGCACGCAGCCTCAGTTACAGCCCGCTGTTCCAGGTCATGTACAACCACCAGAGCAGCGGCACCACGCGCAATGCCCCGGCTGCCGATCCGGCGGCGCTGAGCATTCGCCACTTGCATCAACCGTCGCGCACCGCGCAGTTCGACCTGACCCTGGAAACCTTCGACGGTGCCGAAGGCCTGGGCGCGCAGTTGACCTACGCCACCGACCTGTTCGATCAGGGCACCATCGAGCGGCTGGCGCGGCACTGGCAAAACCTGCTGGTGAGCATCGTCGCCGACCCGCAACAACGCATCGGCGAACTGGCCTTGCTCGACGCCAGCGAGCAACAGCACGTGCTGGTCGACTGGAACCGCAGTGCCGCCGACTACCCGACCGACCGTTGCATTCACCAGTTGATCGAAGCTCAGGCGCTGCGTACGCCAGACGCCACTGCGCTGGTGTTCGACGGGCAGGCGCTGGATTATGCGCAGCTCAACCGTCGGGCGAATCAGTTGGCCCATCGTCTGATCGAGCTCGGTGTCGGCCCTGATCGACTGGTCGGCATCGCGATTGATCGCAGCCTCGACATGCTGGTCGGGCTGCTGGCAATTCTCAAGGCCGGTGGCGCTTATGTGCCGCTGGACCCGCAATATCCGCAAGACCGTCTCGCGCACATGATCGAGGACAGCGGCCTGCAATTGCTGCTGACGCAGACGCATCTGCTCGAGCAGTTGCCGATTCCACACGAGGTGCAGACGCTGTTGCTTGATCCGCTGGGCGAGTACGCGCGCGGCTACAGCGAGACAAATCCGCACGTCGCGATTGATGGCGAAAACCTCGCCTACGCGATTTACACCTCCGGCTCCACCGGCAAACCCAAAGGCGTGATGGTGCGCCATCAGGGGCTGGTCAATTTTGTCGTCAGCATGGTTCGCGAACCGGGGCTGGTGGCCGCCGATCGCATGCTCTCGCTGACCACGTTCTCGTTCGATATTTTCGGTCTGGAAATCTACGGCCCGTTGCTCTGCGGTGCGCGGGTGGTGCTGGTCGACAAGCAGACGGCCCAGGACCCGCAAGCGCTGTTGAGCATGATCGAACAGCAGCAGGTCACGGTGGTGCAGGCGACGCCGTCGACCTGGCGCATGTTGCTCGACCACGAGCAGGCGTCGATTCTGCGCGGCTGCAAATTCTTCTGCGGCGGTGAAGCGCTGGCCGATGATCTGGCGCAGCGCATGCTTGGCCTCGCGGGGCAGGTGTGGAACCTCTATGGCCCAACCGAAACCACCATTTGGTCAGCGGCCTGGCAATTGACCGAGCAACAGCGCCAGCCGTACCTCGGCAAGCCGATTGCCAACACCACGCTGTACATCCTTGGCGATGAACTGGCGCCGAACCCGGCCGGTTGCATCGGCGAACTGCTGATCGGCGGCGACGGCCTCGCCCGTGGTTATCACGCGCGTGCGGCGATGACCGCCGAGCGTTTTCTGCCGGACCCGTTCGGCAACGGCACGCGCCTGTACCGCACCGGCGACCTCGCGCGCCATCGCCACGACGGCGTGCTCGAATACATGGGCCGCATCGACCATCAAGTGAAGATTCGCGGCTTCCGGATCGAGCTCGGCGAAATCGAAGCGCGTCTGCTCGAACACTCCAGCGTGCGCGAAGTGGCGGTGCTGGCTCAGGAAGCCTTGGGCAGCCAGCAACTGGTGGCCTACGTGGTCGCCGCGCAAATGGACCTTGCTGACGCAGACGCGCAACAGCGCCTGCGCGATGAACTGCGGGCCGCGGTGAGCGCGTGCCTGCCGGAATTCATGGTGCCGGCGCACTGGCTGTTTCTCGAGCGCCTGCCGCTGACGCCGAACGGCAAGCTCAATCGCAAGGCCTTGCCGGCCGTCGATGTCAGCCAGTTGCAGACGCATTACGTGGCCCCGCAAAGTGCGCGCGAGCAGCACGTCGCGGCCATCTGGCAAGACGTGCTCAAGCTTGAGCGTGTCGGTTTGACCGACAACTTCTTCGAACTCGGCGGCCACTCGCTGCTGGTCACCCAAGTGGTGTCGCGCGTGCGTCGCTTGCTGGATATTCAGGTGCCGCTGCGCAGCCTGTTCGAACACAGCGTGCTGGAGGATTTCGTCCGCGCGCTGGACGCCGGGCAGAGCCAGCAGCCACCGGTCATCAACCGGGTTTCGCGCGAGCAACCGCTGGCACTGTCGTTTGCCCAGGAGCGGCAATGGTTCCTGTGGAAACTCGACCCGCACAGCGCCGCCTATAACATTCCGACCGCCCTGCGCCTGCGCGGCGCACTCGACAAAACCGCGCTGCAGCGCAGTTTCGAGGCTTTGGTCGAGCGCCACGAAAGCCTGCGCACGACGTTCATCGAAAACGACGGCAAAACCTCGCAAGTGATCCAGGCGCAAGGGCGTATCAGCTTCACCGAGCAACGCCTGGCGGGTGCCGACGAAGCGCGGATCAAAGCCTTTGTCGAGAACGAAACCCAGCGTCCGTTCGATCTGCTCGACGGCGCTTTAGTGCGTTGTGTGCTGCTGGACGTCGGCGGGCAGGTTGGCGAGCAAACAGCGGCGCAGGATCATGTGTTGGTGCTGACGATGCACCACATCGTGTCTGACGCCTGGTCGTTGCAAGTGATGGTCGATGATTTACTCGCGTTGTATTCGGCGATCAGTCAGCAGCAAGCGGCCACTCTGCCGGCACTGCCGGTGCAGTACGCCGACTATGCCGTGTGGCAGCGTGAGTGGATGGCAGCCGGCGAGCGCGACCGTCAATTGAGTTACTGGACCGCGCAACTGGGCAGCGAACAACCGCTGCTGGAATTGCCCACCGATCATCCGCGTCCGGCGCAGCAGAGCTTCCGTGGTGCGCGCCTGCCAGTGGCGATCGACGCTACGCTGAGCGCCGAACTGAAAGCCTTGGCCCGTCGCGAAAACGTCACGCTGTTCATGCTGCTGCTGGGCTCGTTCCAGATGCTTCTGCATCGCTACAGCGGCCAGGCCGACATCCGCGTCGGCGTGCCGATTGCCAACCGCAATCGCCTGGAAACCGAGCGTCTGATCGGCTTCTTCGTCAACACCCAAGTGTTGCGTGCCGAATTCGACGAAACGCTGAGCGCGGCGCAATTGCTGCAACGGGTCAAGCAAACGGCGATGGCGGCGCAGATGAATCAGGACCTGCCGTTCGAGCAATTGGTCGATGCCTTGCAAGTGCAGCGCAACCTCAGCCACAGCCCATTGTTCCAAGCCATGTTCAACCACCGCAGTGAAGCCGAATCGACACTGGCGGCGGCATTGCCCGGCCTCGAACTGGAACACCTCAGTTGGGCACACCGCAACGCGCAGTTCGACCTGAGCCTCGATACCAGCGACAACCCGCAGGGCCTGCACGCCGCGCTGACCTTCGCCACGGATTTGTTCGCGCCGGCGAGCATCGAGCGCATGGGCCGGCACTGGGTGAACCTGTTGCGCGAGCTGGTGGCAGACGTCAATCGTCCGGTGGCGCAACTGGCGCTGCTGGATCAGCACGAACGCCAACACATCATCCAGGACTGGAATACCACGGCGGCCGACTACCCGTTGCAGCGCCCGGTCCACAAGCTGATCGAGGAGCAGGTCGGGAAAACCCCGAACGCCTGCGCGCTGGTGTTCGCCGAGCAGCGCTTGAGCTACGCCGAACTCAACGCGCGGGCCAACCAGTTGGCGCATCTGTTGATCGAGCAGGGCGTCGGCCCCGACGTTTTGGTGGGCATCGCGGTCGAGCGCTCGGTGGAAATGGTCATCGGCCTGCTGGCGATTCTCAAGGCCGGTGGTGCCTACGTGCCGCTGGACCCGGAATACCCGTCGGAACGCCTCGCTTACATGTTTGAAGACAGCGGCATCGAGCTGCTGTTGACGCAAAACCGCTTGCTCGGGCAGTTGCCGATTCCGCCGGGCATTCGCAGCCTGGTGCTGGATCAGCACGACGACTGGCTGGACGCGCGCAGTGACGCTAATCCACAGCCGTCACTGCACGGCGAAAACCTCGCCTACGTGATTTACACCTCCGGTTCCACCGGCAAACCGAAAGGCGCGGCCAACCGCCATTCGGCGCTGGTCAACCGGCTGTGCTGGATGCAGCAGGCGTATCAGCTCGATGGCGCGGACAAGGTTTTGCAAAAGACCCCGTTCAGTTTCGACGTGTCGGTCTGGGAATTTTTCTGGCCACTGCTGACCGGCGCGACCCTGGTCGTCGCGGCGCCCGGTGCGCATCGCGATCCGGCGCAACTGATCGAACTGATCAGCGCGCAACAGATCACCACGCTGCATTTCGTGCCGTCGATGTTGCAGGTGTTCGTCCAGGACCCGGCAGTCACTGCGTGCACCAGCCTGACCCGCATCATTTGCAGTGGCGAAGCGCTGCAAGTCGACGCCCAGCAACAGGTGTTCGCCAAGTTGCCGAACGCCGGGCTCTACAACCTTTACGGGCCGACCGAAGCGGCGATCGACGTGACCCACTGGACGTGCATGGATGAAGGGCATGACGTGGTACCGATCGGCCAGCCGATTGCCAACGTCGGCACCTACATTCTCGACGCCGAGCTGGCGCCGCTGCCGGTCGGGGTGACCGGTGAGCTGTACCTCGGCGGCGAAGGCCTGGCCCGTGGCTACCATCGTCGCGCGTCGTTGACCGCCGAGCGTTTTGTCACCAGTCCGTTCGGCAGCGGCCAGCGCCTGTACCGCACCGGCGACCTGGCCCGCTATCGCGCCGACGGCGTCATCGAATACGCCGGGCGCATCGACCATCAGGTGAAAATCCGTGGCTTGCGCATTGAACTGGGCGAAATTGAAGCGCGGCTTGCCGAGCACGACGAAGTCCGCGAAACCGTGGTCATCGCCCAGGACGGCACGCTGCTGGTGGCTTACCTGGTGCCACAGCGCGCGGCTCTGCTGAGCGCCGACGAGGCAACTCGTCACGCCGTGCAGCAGCAATTGAAAGCGCACCTGAGCCAGAGCCTGCCGGAATACATGGTGCCGCAGCACTGGTTGTGGCTGGAAAAAATGCCGGTCAGCCCCAACGGCAAACTCGAGCGCAAGGCCTTGCCGAAGGCAGACACCAGCGTCAGCAGCCATGCTTACAGCGCGCCGAGCAACGCCACCGAGCACACCTTGGTCGAGATCTGGCAAAGCGTGCTCGGGCGCACGCCGGTGGGGATCAGCGACAACTTCTTCGAGTTGGGCGGTGATTCGATCATCTCGATTCAAGTGGTCAGCCGCGCGCGTCAGGCCGGGATTCATTTCAGCCCCAAAGACCTGTTCCTGCACCAGACCGTGCAAAGCCTCGCTGCGGTGGCCACGCTCGGCGAAGATGCGTTGAGCATCGATCAAGGCCCGGTGACCGGCGACACGCCGCTGTTGCCATTCCAGCAATTGTTCTTCGAACGCGACCTCGCCGAGGCGCATCACTGGAACCAGTCGGTGCTGCTCAAAGCCGCCGCGCCATTGCACGCCGGGCATCTGGAGCAGGCCTTGCTGGCGCTGGTCACGCATCATGACGCGTTGCGCCTGACGTTCACGCGGCAGGGCGATGCCTGGGTCGCCAACCATCGTTCGCTGGCCGAACAACAGCGTCAGCCGTCGTTGTTGTGGCAGGCCGACGTGGCGGATGACGCCGCACTGCAAGCGCTCGCCGAGCAAGCGCAGCGCAGCCTCGACCTGTCCCAAGGCCCGCTGATGCGCGCGGTGCTGGCGAACCTCGCCGATGGCCGCCAGCGCTTGTTGCTGGTGATCCATCACTTGGTGGTGGACGGCGTTTCGTGGCGCATTCTGCTCGAAGACCTGCAACAGGCTTACGAGCAATTGCACGCCGGCCAAGCGCTGAAACTGCCGGCCAAGACCAGCGCCACCCAAGCGTGGGCGCGGCGTTTGCAGGCGCATGCCGACGGTGCGCCGATGCAGGCTCAGTTGGCCTTGTGGACCACGCAATTGCAGGGCGCGCGACAAGATCTGCCGTGCGACCGCCCGCACGGCGAACTGCACAATCGGCATGCGCAACAGGTGCAAACCCGACTCGACAAGGAACAAACGCGCAAGCTGCTGCAAGAAGCGCCGGCGGCCTACCGCACGCAGATCAATGACCTGCTGCTGACCGCGCTGGCGCGGGTGATCGGTGACTGGACCGGCGATACCTCGACGCTGATTCAGCTTGAGGGCCATGGCCGCGAGGCGCTGTTCGACGAGATTGATCTGAGCCGCAGCGTCGGCTGGTTCACCAGCCTGTTCCCGGTGCGCCTGACGGCTGCAACCGAGCCAGGTGCATCGATCAAAGCGATCAAGGAACAACTGCGCGCGATCCCCGACAAAGGCCTCGGTTTCGGCGCGTTGCGCTACCTCGGCAACGACGCCACCCGCCAGGCGCTCAAAGAGCTGCCAGTGCCGCGCATCACCTTCAACTACCTCGGCCAGTTTGACGCCGCGTTCGGCGAAGAATCCGCCGCGTTGTTCACCCCGGCCAGCGAAGCCTCCGGCACTCAGCAGAGCCCGCTGGCCCCGCTGGATAACTGGTTGACCCTGAACGGTCGGGTGTTTGCCGGTGAATTGAACATCGGCTGGACGTTCAGCGGGCAGATGTTCGACGAGGCGACCATCGAGCGCTTGGCCCAGGCCTACGCCCGCGAACTCGAGTGTTTGATCGAGCACTGTTGCCAATCTGCGCATCAGGGCCTGACCCCGTCCGACTTCCCGTTGGCCGGCCTGAGCCAAGTGCAACTCGACGGTCTGGCGTTGAATCCGAGCCAGGTCGAAGACCTTTATCCGCTGTCACCGATGCAGCAGGGCATGTTGTTCCACACCCTTTACGAACAACAGGGTGGCGACTACATCAATCAACTGTGCGTGGACGTCGATGGGCTGCAGGTCGAGCGCTTCCAGCAAGCCTGGCAAGCGGCGATGGATGCCCATGATGTGCTACGCAGCAGTTTCCGCTGGGACGCTGAATTGCAGCGTCCGCTGCAAGTGATCCACAAAACCTTGCGCGTGCCGTTCAGCGTGCCCGACTGGCGCTCGCGCAGCGATCTGCCACAAGCGCTGAGCGCGTTGGCGAACGCCCAACGCGAGCAGGGTTTTGATCTGCAAACCGCGCCGTTGCTGCGGCTGGTGCTGGTGCAGGTCAGCGCCGAGCGCTATCACCTGATCTACACCAGCCATCACATCCTGATGGACGGCTGGAGCAATTCGCAGTTGCTCGGCGATGTGCTGCAACGCTACAACGGCAACGCCCCGACACTTGGCTGCGGGCGCTATCGCGACTACATCGAGTGGCTGTCGCGCCAGGATGCGCAGGTCAGCGAGGCGTTCTGGAAGGGCCAACTGGCCCACTTCGACGAGCCGACGTTCCTCGCCAAGTCCCTGCTGTGCAGCGCCAAGGATCAGCTCGGCCAAGGCGAGCATTTCCTCAACCTCGACGCCGCGCGCACCGCCCGTCTCAATCAGTTTTCCAGAGCGCAAAAAGTCACCGCCAACACCTTGGTGCAAGCCGCCTGGCTGCTGTTGTTGCAGCGCTGCACCGGGCAGGACACGGTGAGTTTCGGTGCCACGGTGTCCGGGCGTCCGGCGCAACTGAATGGCGTCGAGCAGCAGATCGGTCTGTTCATCAACACCTTGCCGGTGATCGCCAGCCCGCGTGCCGAGCAGCCGTTGCACCAGTGGTTGCAGCAAGTGCAGGCGCAGAACCTGTTGCTGCGCGAGCAGGAACATACGCCGCTGTTCGACATTCAGCGCTGGGCCGGGCAGGGCGGGGAAGCGCTGTTCGACAATATTCTGGTGTTCGAAAACTACCCGATAGCCGAAGCCTTGCAGCAGGGCGCAGCGCATGACCTGCGCTTCGGCGAAGTGACGAATGTCGAACAGACCAACTACCCACTGACGCTGTCGGTGATGCTCGGCGAGCAACTGTCGCTGCAGTTCAGTTACAACCGCCAGCAGTTCGATGGCGCGGTGATTGCGCAACTGGCGACGTGCCTCGACCAGCTGTTGCTGCAAATGGTCGAGGCCGGCGCCGAGCGTTGCCTCGGTGAGTTGACCCTGGTGCCGGTGGCCCTGCGCGACGTGCTGGCGCAACCGGATGACGAGCATTGTGTGCAGCAGTTGTTCGAACAACAGGTGCAAAAGACCCCGGATGCGCTGGCGCTGATCTACAACCAGCAGCGTTTGAGCTACGCCGAACTCAACGGCCGGGCCAACCAATTGGCACGGTTGCTGGTGCAGCACGGCGTCGGCCCGGATGTGCTGGTGGGGATCGCCGTCGAGCGTTCGCCGCACATGATCGTCAGCCTGTTGGCGGTGCTCAAGGCGGGTGGCGCGTACGTTCCGCTGGACCCGGAATACCCGGCCGAGCGCCTCGGGGCAATGATCGAGGACAGCGGGCTGCGTGTGTTGCTGACCCAAAGCCATTTGCAAGCCGCGCTGCCGACCACGCAAAACGTCACGCTGCTCAGCCTCGATCATCTGACGTTGCCACAGCAGGACGACAATCTGCCGGTGCGTTGCAGTGCGCAGAACCTTGCCTACGTGATGTTCACTTCCGGCTCAACCGGCCGCCCGAAAGGCGTGGCGATCAATCACTCGGCGCTGGCCCGGCATACCCAGGTGACCGTGGGTTTCCATGGTTTGAGCGCTGCGGATCGCGGTTTGCAGTTTGCCACGTTCAACTTCGATGCCTTCGTCGAACAGCTTTACCCGCCGCTGATCTGCGGCGCCTCGGTGGTGCTGCGCGGTGCGGAAATCTGGGACAGCGAAACCTGGCATCGCGAAGTGCTGGACAAACAGATCACCCTCAGCGACCTGACCACGGCTTACTGGAACATGCTGGTCAAGGACTTCGCCGCCAGCGCGCCACGCGACTACGGCCGGTTGCGGCTGGTCAGTGTCGGCGGTGAAGCGATGCCGCCGGAAGGCGTCGCGACCTGGGCCAAGGCTGGCCTCGGGCACGTGCGCCTGCTCAATACCTACGGCCCGACCGAAGCGGCGGTGAGCGCCACGGAGCTCGATTGCACTGACTACGCACTCGGCCAACGGCCGCTGCCGGCGACCATGCCGATCGGCCATGCGTTGCAGGGGCGCGGTTTGCACGTGCTGGACATGCATGGCCAACCGGCGCCGGTCGGTGTGGTCGGCGAACTGGTGATTGGCGGTGATTTGCTGGCGCGCGGCTATTTCAATCGTGCAGACCTGACCGCCGAGCGCTTCATTCCCGATCCGTTCGACCCGCTCGGCGGTGGTCGTCTGTACCGCACCGGTGACCTGGCGCGGTATCGCCCCGACGGCTTGATCGACTACGCCGGACGGCTTGACCACCAAGTGAAGATTCGCGGTTTCCGCATCGAACTCGGTGAAATCGAAACTCATCTGCTACAGGCACCGTCGGTGCGTCAGGCGCTGGTGGTGGCGCAACCGGCGGCCATCGGTCAGCAACTGGTCGCCTACGTGGCGTTCGATGACCCGGCACTGGCCCGTGGCGATGCGACGTCGCAAGCGCTGCTGCGTGAAGATCTCAAGGCCCGTTTGCGCGCCAGCCTGCCGGATTACATGGTGCCGGCGCATGTGCTGCTGCTCGAAACCCTGCCGATGAGCCCCAACGGCAAGATCGACCGCAAGGCGTTGCCGCGTGTCGATGCGACGGCGGCGTCCGGCGACTTTATCGCTCCGGTCGGCGTGCTGGAACAGCAGATCGCCACGGTCTGGCAAGAGGTTCTGGAACTGCAGCAAGTCGGGCGTAACGACCACTTCTTTGAGCTCGGCGGACATTCGTTGCTGGCGACTCAGGCGGTTTCACGTCTGCGCAAACTCAGCGATTGCCCGCTGAACCTGCGTGACCTGTTCAGCCACCCGCGCCTGCAAGATCTCGCGGCCTATATGCATGAACAACGGTTGTTCGAGCAAGGCTTGCCCGTCAGCGATGCAGCGCTGCTCAAAGCACCGCTGCTCAAAGCGCATGGCAGTAAAACCAGCGCACCGCTGTCGCTGGTGCAGCGCCGCTTATGGATCGCCGAGCAACTGTCCGGTGGCACGTCGGCGTATGGCATGCCGATGGCGTTGCGCTTGCGCGGCGAGCTGTCGGTCGAGCGACTGATCAGCAGCTTCGCTGAAGTTGTGCGTCGTCACGAAGTGCTGCGCACCGCGTACACCCAGGACGATGAGGGTGATCCGATTGCGCTGATTGCCGAACATGTCGAACTGGATTTCCCGGTGATCGACTTGTCCGCTCTGTCGCGCAGCGCGCAGGAAGAACTGGTCGCGCAAGCGGCGCTGGAAAACGCCCGCACGCCGATTGATATGGAGCACGCGCCGCTGTTGCGTGGGCGGATCCTGCACCTGGGGCCGACCGAGCACGTGATGCTTTATGCCATGCACCACATCATTTCCGACGGCTGGTCGATGGGCCTGCTGGTCAACGAACTGGTGCAGATTTACGACCGCAGCAAAGTCGCTGATTCGACGCCGTTGCCGCCGCTCGACGTGCAGTATTCCGACTTTGCGTTGTGGCAGCAGGCCCTCGAACAGGAAGGTGTGCTGGCGCGTCAGGCGGATTACTGGAAGACCCGGCTCGCCGGTTACAACGGCCAGTTGTCGCTGCCAACGGACAACCCGCGCGGGCCGACGCCTTCTTATGAGGGCGATGCCGTGCAATTCCGCCTGAGCTCGGGCCTGAGCACGGCGCTGCGCCAGTTGTCGATGCAACGCGGCGTGACCTTGTACAGCACGCTGCTGGCGTCGTTCCAGGTGTTGTTGCATCAGGTCAGTGGCGGCGCGGATGTGCTGGTCGGCGCTGACGTCGCCGGACGTGAGCAAGCGGAACTGGAACGCCTGATCGGCTTCTTCGTCAACGTCCTGCCGCTGCGTTCGCGGTTCGATGCCGGGATGCCGTTCGCCCGGTTCCTCGGCCAGACCCAGGAAACCCTGCTCAGCGCGCTTGAGCATCAGGACCTGCCATTCGACATGATCGTCGAGGCTTCGGGCGTGCCGCGCCACAAAGGCATGAACCCGCTGGTGCAGGTGTTGTTCGTGATGAACAACCTGCCGGGAAGCACCCGCGCCATGGGCGGTTTGAGCGTCGAATCGCTGCCGGCGCTGGAGACCCATTCTAAATTCGACATGGCGTTGTTCGTTGACGATGAAGAAGGGCAATTGCTGGGTAATTGGCAATTCGCCACAACCTTGTTCGGACACGAGCGCATTCAGCACCTGGTGCAGGCCTGGATAGCCCTGTTGGAACAGATCGTCGCTGATCAGGACATTCAATTGGGAGCTATCAGCATGCCAGTCGACAATTTCGCGGTGGCCGCCAAGCCAGCCGCGCCCGCACCTCAGGCCCCAGCACCGCAAGCCCCGGCACCGAAGGCCGACAAGCTCGGCAAATTCTTGAAACGCGGTGCCGCCCCGGCAGCCAAGGCCCGGCCAGCGCCGGTGCGCGAATCGCTGATGGCCGCGCCGCAGCCGTTCCCGTTGCTGCTGGAACCGAACGAGCCGCAGCTGGATTTGATCGAGTGGATCAACCACAACCGGCCGCTGATCGAAGCCAAACTGGCGACCCATGCCGGGATCCTGTTCCGCGGTTTCGAACTCGATGGCATTCAGGGTTTCGAGGCGTTTGCCGAAGCGATCCAGCCGGGGTTGTACGGCCAGTACGGCGATCTGCCGAAGAAGGAGGGCGGCAAGAACACCTACCGCTCCACGCCGTACCCGGAGCGCAAGATGATCCTGTTCCACAACGAGAGCTCGCATCAGGACCGCTGGCCGCGCAAGCAAATGTTTTATTGCGAGCAGGCCGCGCCGGTCGGCGGGGCGACGCCGGTGGTGGATTGCCGCTTGATGTACGAAAAACTGCCGGCGGGCCTGCGCGACAAGTTCGAGGAAAAAGGCCTGCTCTACGTGCGCACCTTCACCGACAACCTTGACGTGTCCTGGCAGCACTTCTTCAAGACCGAGGACCGCGCCGAAGTCGAAGCGCGGTGCCGCGCCGGTGGCATCGAATGGCGTTGGCTCGACAACAACGAACTGCAAACCCGCACGCCGGGTCCGGCGATCATTCGTCACCCGGTGACCGGCGCCAAGTCGTTCTTCAATCAGGTGCAACTGCATCACATCTATTGGCTGGAGCCGGATGTGCGCGAAGACCTGCTGTCGATGTTCGGCCTCGAGCGCATGCCGCGTCATGTGTTCTACGGCGACGGCTCGCCGATTGAAGATGAAGTGATGCAACGCATCGGCGATCTGTACGAAGAGTGCGCGGTGCGTTTCGACTGGCAAAAGGGTGACGCCATCCTGCTCGACAACATGCTGGTGGCGCACGCCCGTGATCCATTCGAAGGGCCGCGCAAGATCGTCGTGGCGATGGGCGACATGTTCGACCGCAGCGCCCTTGAACGCGCAATGAACACCGAGGAAACCGGAGCATGAACGAGGTAACGATGGACCAGCAGGATCTGGGTTACGCCTTGACCCCCGAGCAGCAACTGTTGCTGGAACGGCTGCCGGCGGCGCCGGTTTGCGCTGATGCGCTGCGGTTTCTGCAAGTCGACATTGTTGGAGCGCTCGATCCGCAGCGCCTGCAATCCGCCCTCGATAGCGTGCTGGCGCAGCAGCCGATGTTGCTCGCGCGGCTGGCTAAAGCGCCGGGTTTGCACGGTCTTCGGCAGTTTGCCGGGGCTGCCGAGCGGTTTCCGCTGACGGTGCAGGCGCGGGTCGTGACGCCTGCAGAGATCCAGGCGCAGTTGGCTGAATGGGCAGAACGTTGTCATGTCGTCGGGGAATCCGAGGGCGCGCAGGCTGTGCTGTATCGCTTGGCCGATGAGCGCTGGCAATTGGTCGTGGGCCTGGCCCGCTACAGCTTCGATGACAGTGGCGTGCGCCTGCTCTATCAGCAATTGCTGCTGACGTATGCGCAGGAGACGGCGCAGGACGACGAAGAAACCGGGGAATTCAGCCAGTATCTGGAATGGCGCAGCGAAGTGGTGCTCGACGAAGACGCCGCCGGCGCGCGCGTTTACTGGCAGGAGCATCTGCAAGGGGCGAACGCCGAGCTGAGCACACCGTGGCTGGCTTATCGCAACTCGGGCGCGGCGTTGCCATCAAGCACCGCGTTGCAGTCGATCAATCTTGAGCCGGCGTTGCGCGAGGGTTTGCAGCAATTGGCCGGTTCGTTGGGGCAACCGCTGGAGGTGCTGGTCCAAGGTGCCTGGTGGTTGCTGTTGGGCCGACTCAGTGGGCACGAGCAGATGCTGGTCGGCGCGCGGCATGACAGTCGCGACGATTACGACTACTTCAACACTGCCGTGGGCGTGTTCGAGAAAACCCTGCCGCTGCAGTTGTCCTTGAACGCGCGCGCGCCGTTCAGCACGTGGCTGGCCGAGTTGGCCGCGCGGCTGGAAGAACACCGCACCTGGCAGGAATACTGGTCGGCGGAACTGGCGCCGAGCGCGGCGCGCCCGGCTTATGGATTTACCCTGAGCCGGGCTGCGCAGGCGCACACTGCTGCCGGGCTGCAGTGGTCGGCGCAGTCGCGTGCCGAGTCGGGCGAGGCGCTGTTCGAATTGCTGCTGGAGCTGCAAGCCGATTCGGCGGGCGGCCCGCAGGCGTTGCGCATTCACTACGCAGCGTCGCGCTATTCGGCGCAGGCGATTGACGGGTTGATCGCGCAACTGCACAGCGTGCTCGAAAGCATTGTCGCCAATGTTCACAGCGAAATCGCTCAGGTGCAGGTGTCGGGCGCCGCCGAGCAGCAACGTCTGCTGGCGCTCAACCCGCCCGCGCAAGCCTTGATCGATGGCCGCTACCTGCCGCAGCGCATTGCCGATTGGGCGCAGACGACGCCGGACGCGGTTGCCGTGAGCGACGCCGAACAACGCCTCAGTTATGCGCAGTTGCAGACCAACGTCGAAGCGCTGGCCCAGGCCCTGAAGGACCAAGGCCTGACGCCGGGCGCGGTGATTGCGCTAGCCTTGCCGCGCTCGACAGACCTGGTAGTGGCGATGCTCGCCGCTTGGCGCATCGGTGCCGCTTACCTGCCGCTGGATGCGCAGTGGCCGGTGGCGCGCCAAGCCTTGATGCTGGAACAGGCCGGCGCGGCGCTGCTGTTGGTCGCGGACGGGCAGATCGGCCAGTGGCACGATCAGCCGCTGCCCGTGGCGACTGTGCAACGCGTGCTGCAATCGACATCGGCGCCGGGCTCGGCAGTCTCGGTCACCGCGTTCGACACGCAGGCCAGCGATGCTGCCTACGTGCTGTTCACCTCCGGCTCTACCGGTGTGCCGAAAGGCGTGGTGATTGAGCATCAGCAGTTGCTCAACTACACCGCTCACGCCAGTCAGGCGTTGGGTTTGCCGCTGTGCAAGCAGTTCGGATTCACCTCCACCGTGGCCGCAGACCTCGGCAACACCGCGCTGTTCGGCGCTCTGTTCAACGGCGCGACGCTGCACGTGGCCAGCGACGAGCAGATGCAGGATGGCAATTTGTTCGCTGAATTCGTCCAGCACCAGGCGATTGATTGCCTGAAAATCGTGCCGTCGCACCTTGCCGCGCTGCTCGCCAGCGAACGCGCGCAACTGCCGCGCACGCTGATTCTCGGCGGCGAGCCGATTGCTCCGGCGCTGGTGCAACAGCTCGCCCGGTTGCGCAGCGATTGCCGGGTGTTCAACCACTACGGCCCGACCGAAGCCACGGTTGGCGTGCTGGTGCATCCGCTGCGTTTGGACGCCGATGCAGCGGACAGCGGAATTTTTTCGCAGGTGCTGGGCAACAATAAAGTGTTCGTGCTCGACGACAACCTGCAACTGGCGCCGGTCGGTGTGCTCGGCGAGTTGTACCTGGGCGGCGCGCAATTGTGCCGTGGCTACGTGAATGCCGAGGCCGATGCGCAGGTGTTTATACAGAGCCCGTTCAATCCTCAGGAGCGGCTGTACCGCACCGGTGACTTGGCGCGTTATCGCCCGGACCTGGCGATTCAACTGCACGGTCGCCGCGACCAGCAGATCAAGGTGCGCGGTTTCCGCATTGAACTGGCCGAGATCGAAGCCGAGTTGCTGCGTCTGCCGCACGTTGCGCAGGCGCTGATGCTGCCGGGTGATAGCGCGCAAGCGGGGCTGCTCGCGTTTATCGTCGCTGCGCAAACACCGGCGGCCGGGGCGCTTGAGGCTATACGCGATGAACTGGCGCTGCGCTTGCCGAGCGTGATGCTGCCGCAGCATTTGCAGTTCATCGACAGTTTCCCGCGCCTGGCCAACGGCAAGATCGACCGCCGCGCGTTGCAGCAATTGGCCGCCATTCCGGCGAATGACGAAGGCCTGGCGCCGCGCGATGCACTGGAGCAACTGCTGGCCACGCGCATGGCGCAATTGCTCGGTGTCGAGCGGCTGGGCATCGACCGCGACTTTTTCGCTGCCGGTGGCCATTCGTTGCTGGTGATCAAACTGGTGGCGGGCATTCGCAAGTTGTTGCAGTGCGAAATCCAGCCGGGCGTGGTCTTCGATCATCCGACCGTGGCGGGCCTGGCAGCGGCGTTGCGCGCGCAGGAAAGCAACCCCGGCCAACTGGAGAAAATTGCCCAGGCGCGGGTGCGTCTGGACAACATGAGCCCTGAAGAAAAAGCCCTGCTCACCGAAAAAGCCCGGCAATTGCACAACGCCAAGGCTGCTTTAAACGGTTGAGGCGACGGAAAAAACAGGCCGGCGTTTAGTGCGCCGGCCTTTTTTTGTGAAAATTATTGTGAATGATAAATAAACTCATTCCGGTTTTTCCCCGGTGCTGCGTCTTACTAACGTAAGCAGACAAATCGAACCGGGCAGGGTAGCCACAAGGTTCAGTTGCACCGACTGCATCAAACATTTTCCGCTGTCCGGACCAGCGATCGAGCCCGGGGAGGGGCCGGTCACGACTTGCCACCCGCGCCTGCACTGGCCGCCGAGGCAAGCGGTTTTCAGGTCTGGCAGCGACAGGGTGCTCGGGCGCCCATTGGTCTTAACCACTTCAATAATAGAGAGCACGATGTCAGCAATTCACGAGTTCAAACCTCTGTTCAAGGCGTTGGTCATTGCCCGATCCCTGCGCTCGCGTCGTTCCATGGCCAGCCTCGGCCTGACATGCCTGCTGCCACTCAGCGCACAGGTCTGTGCCGAAGAATTCAGTCTCAATATTCCTGCCCAGTCGTTGCCGCAGGCGCTGCAGGCATTTGGCGCGCAGACCAATCAACAGGTGATCTACAACGCCGACGATATGGCCGGCCTGCGCAGTACAAAGGTCAGCGGCAAGTTGAGCAGCGAAGCGGCGATCAGCCAGTTGCTCAGCGGCACGGGCGTCAACTACAGCTTTGAAGGCAACACGCTGATGCTGGTGCGCGGCACCTCGACTCAGGGCCTGGAACTGGGCGCCACGACCATCAGCGCGCAACAGGCCAGCGCCACCACTGAAGGTTCGAACTCGTACACCTCGAACGCCGTGACCATTGGCAAGGGCACTCACACCCTGCGGGAAATTCCGCAATCGGTGACGGTGATCACCCGCAAGCAACTGGATGATCAGGGCATCGTCGATCTCAAGGACGCGGCCAACAAAACCACCGGTCTGGTCGGCGCGCAGGGCGTGGGCAGAGGCTTGGTCCTGTCGTCGCGCGGTTTCCAGATCGATGACTGGCAGTACGACGGTGTGCCGATCCCGCGTAACACCTACGCGCTGGGCAACTGGGCCACCCAGGACCTGATTTTCTTCGACCGCATGGAAGTGCTGCGTGGCGCCTCGGGTCTGCTGCAAGGCACCGGCAGCCCCGGCGGCGCGGTCAACCTGGTGCGCAAACGCGGTCAGGCAGCACCCAAAGTCACCCTGACTGGCAAGGCCGGTTCGTGGGATCACTACGGTCTGCAACTGGACGCCGGCGGACCGCTGAACCAGGAAGGCACGATCCGCGGCCGCTTCGTCGCCGACCAGGACAACAGCCACTCGTTCGTTGATTCCGAATGGTACGAAACCACCTCGCTGTACGGCGCTCTGGACTTTGACCTGAGCGACGCCACCACGGTCGGCTTCGCGGTCAGCCAGTCCGACGGCGAATCGCGCTCCAATGTCCGCGGCTTCCCGCGTTATGCCGACGGCAAACCGATCGACCTGCCACGCAAGACGTACACCGGCGCGAAGTGGAACCATTCGGACATCGATGTCACCACGCTTTACACCGATCTGGAACACCGTTTCAACGACGACTGGGCTTTCAAGGTCGGCGCCGTGCGCATGACGGAAACCAACAAAGCGAAAAACCAGCGCGTGCAAAACGGCATCAACGCCGACGGCACCGGGGTGCAATACGCGGACTTCCTGACCGACCTGGACTCCACCAAAGTCGCTCTGGACATGAACGTCACCGGCAAGTTCGACGCCTGGTCGATGCAGCAGGAAGTGATGTTCGGCGGCAATTATTCGAAGGTGACTACCGATGACAAATACGCGCGTACCTTCAATAACAGCTCCGACAATATCTTCGACATCAATCACGATCGTCCGGACATCAGCTACGAAGGTTTGATCAACAGCCCGGGTGGCCGTGGCTTCCCGAGCGAATACGACATTCGCCAGAAAGGCCTGTATGGCAGCTGGCGGGTCAAACCGGTCGACGACTTGACGCTGGTTCTCGGTTCGCGGGTCAGTTGGTACGACTACAGCTACAAATCCTGGACCCAGACCACCACCGCCATCACCGAAGAACCTGAAAGCACCTCCACCGAATCCGGTGAAGTCACGCCTTACGCCGGGATCATTTATGACCTGAGCCGCGAGTGGTCGGTCTACGCCAGCTACACCGACGTGTTTGTGCCGCAGACCGAACGCACTACGGGCGGCTCGGTGGTCAAGCCGATTATCGGCAGCAACTATGAAGTGGGCATCAAAGGCGAGTTGATGGATGGCCGCATCAATACGTCCTTGGCGCTGTTCCGTTATGACCAGGAAAACCGCGCCGTTATCGACACGGCCGGCGAGCAGAGTTGTGACGGTTGGTATTGCTCGAATGCTTCGGGCAAGGTCCGCAGTCAGGGTCTGGATGCCGAGATCAGCGGTGAGGTAATCGACAATCTGCAACTGTTTGCCGGTTATACCTATAACACTACGAAGTATCTGGAAGACCCGGAGAACGAGGGCAAGATCTTTAGCTGGTGGACGCCGAAACATATGTTGCGGGTGTGGGGCAATTATCAGTTCACTGGCGACTGGAAGCAGGTCAGCACGGGTTTGGGCTTCACCGCTCAGACTCACACGGTGGGTTTCGATCATGCGGTGAATGTGCCGGGTTATGCGGTGTGGAATGCGCGGGTCGGTTATCAGTTGACGCCGGAGATCGAGTTGGCGATGAATGCGAACAACTTGTTTGACAAGGGTTATTTCACGCCGGCTTACAATCAGATTAATGGCAACAATAATTATGGTGATCCGCGTAATGTGATGTTCAGTGTGAAGTACACGCCTGAGTTCTGATTGCGTTTTCGCTGTTTGATTGGGCCTGACTCGCGATGTGTGAGTCGGGCTTTTTATTGGCCCGACCCGTATCCCCCGAGTCTGCGCAATCCCTGTAGGAGTGAGCCTGCTCGCGATAGCTCTCTACCCGCCGACGTAGTTCTCACAGGTGTACGCAAACCCAATTGTGGGAGCGAGCTTGCTCGCGATAGCTTTCTATCAGCCGACTTGTTCTTGTCGGGTGTACATATCCATTTCTGCGGTCACGGCGGCATTGGGTTTCGCTCTTACAGCGAGTCACTTTCGAGAAGCGCGAAAGTAACCAAAGCGCTCTTGCCCCTTTCGTTCGGTGCCTCGCCGTGGCTCGGCATGCCCTCGCTCCGGTCCTGCTCCGTGGGCCC
>NZ_MKGS01000177.1:0-30915 GCF_002836905.1 Pseudomonas sp. 43NM1
GCGGTGGCCGCGTCAACGGCTACGGCCGTGATGCACAAGGCCTGCGCCAAGCCACCGAAGGCAGCGCAATGACCTTGTCGGTGGAAGGCGGTTTCCCGATTGGCCTGGGCGAAAACTGGGTGGTCGAACCGCAGGCGCAGTTGATCAATCAGCGCATCACCCTCGACACGCCGTACGCCGGCAACAGTAATGCGTCCTCCAGCGACCTGACGTCGTGGAGCGGCCGGGTCGGCGCGCGATTGAAAGGCAGTTACGACATTAACGGTTTGCCGGTCGAACCCTATGTGCGGACCAATTTGTGGCACACGGTGTATACGGGCAACACCTTGACGCTCGACCAGGTGGACAAGATCAGCAGCAGCCGCAAATCGTCGACAGTCGAGTTGGGATTGGGTTTGGTGGCGAAGGTCACGCCGGCGGTCAGCCTGTACGTCAGCGCTGATTACAGCAGTGATGTTGATGACAACGATTTGAATGGCTTGATTGGCAGTCTGGGCGTGCGCATGCGCTGGTGATCGGTTCGCTTGAAGAACGGCGTCGACTGGGCTGACGCTATCGCGAGCAGGCTCACTCCTACAGGTGGAATGGATTCCAATGTAGGAGCGAGCCTGCTGGCGAATGGCTCAGTCGGTGCAGTTGCGGATCAACCCTCCGGACGCAGGATCAGTACCGCCAGCGGTGGCAAGTTGAGCACCAGTGACAACGCCTGACCGTGGCTCGGCTCTTCCTCGGTGAACGCCCCGCCGCCATTGCCATAGTTGGAACCGGCGTAGGTGTCGGCGTCACTGTTGATCACCTCGCTCCAACGCCCGGTAAATGGCACGCCGATGCGATAAGCCTGACGCGGCACTGGCGTGAAGTTCGCCACCACCAGCACCGGGCGCCCGTCCTTGCTCCAGCGCAGGAATGCATAAACGCTGTTCACCGCGTCGTCGCCGATCAACCACTGGAAGCCCTGCGGCTTGTCGTCCTGATCGTGCAGCGCCGGTTCTTCGCAGTACAACCGGTTCAAGTCGCCGACCAGTTTCTGCACGCCTTTGTGCTCGGAGTACTGCAGCAGATACCAGTCAAGTTGCTGGTCGTGGTTCCACTCGCGCCACTGGCCAAACTCGCAGCCCATGAACAACAGTTTTTTGCCCGGATGCGCCCACATGAAACTCAGATAGGCGCGCAAGTTGGCAAATTTCTGCCAGCGATCGCCCGGCATCTTGTCGATCAGCGAATGCTTGCCGTGCACCACTTCATCGTGGGAAATCGGCAGGATGAAGCGCTCGGACCACGCGTACACCAGGCCAAAACTCAGCTCGCTGTGGTGATGCGCGCGGTACACCGGGTCCTGCTGGATGTAATGCAGCGAATCGTGCATCCAGCCCATGTTCCATTTGTAATCGAAACCGAGACCGCCCTGCTGGGTGTCCTGGCTGACGCCTGGCCATGCCGTGGATTCCTCGGCAATCACCAGCGCGCCGGGCGCTTCGATGTTGACCACGTCGTTGAGGTGACGCAAAAAGTCGATGGCTTCGAGGTTTTCGCGACCGCCGTGACGGTTCGGCACCCACTCGCCAGCCTTGCGCGAGTAATCGCGATAGAGCATCGAGGCCACGGCATCGACGCGCAAACCGTCAATGTGGAAATGCTTGAGCCAGTGCAGCGCCGAAGCGAGCATGTAGCCGTGCACTTCGGTGCGGCCGAGGTTGTAGATCAGCGTGTCCCAATCCTGGTGGAAGCCTTCCATCGGGTTGGCGTATTCATACAACGCCGTGCCGTCGAACTGCGCCATGCCGTGGGTATCGGTCGGGAAATGCGCCGGCACCCAATCAAGGATCACGCCGATTTCCGCCTGGTGACAGGCGTTGACGAATGCAGCGAAGTCATCCGGCGTGCCGTAACGCGCACTCGGGGCGAATTGCGACAGCAGCTGATAACCCCACGAACCGCCGAATGGATGCTCCATGATCGGCATCAATTCGATGTGGGTGAAACCCAGTTCCTTCACGTACGGAATCAGTCGGTCGGCCAACTCGTGCCAGGTGTACTGACGCGCGACTTCGCCGAGATCGTCCAACTCGCACTGCCATGAACCAGCGTGCAGTTCGTAGATCGACAGCGGCGCGCTCGGCAGATGCCGGTCAACGCGCGAGTTCATCCAGTCGTGGTCCTGCCAGTCGATGCTCAGCGGCGCCGCGACTTTCGACGCGGTGTCCGGCGGCATCTGCGTGGCCAGGGCCATCGGGTCAGCCTTCAACGGCAGAATGCCATTGGCGCCGAGGATTTCGTATTTGTACGCTTCGCCGGCCTTCAGACCGGGGATGAACAACTCCCAGACACCCGTCGGATGGCGCAAGCGCATCGGATGGCGGCGGCCGTCCCAGACGTTGAAATCGCCGACCACCGACACGCGTTTGGCGTTCGGCGCCCACACGGCAAAACGCACGCCGTCGACGCCATCGACGTTCATCAGTTGTGCGCCGAGGCACGAGCTGAGGTCACGGTGATTGCCTTCGGCAAACAGATACAAATCCATCTCGCCGAGCAATGGCCCGAAGCTGTACGGATCTTCCGCAACTTGCTCGCCACCGGCCCAACGGGTGCGCAGCAGGTACGGCTGGGCACGCTCGAAATGGCCGACAAACAACCCCGGCGTCTGCGTGGCTTCAAGACTGCCGAGCTCTTCGCCGGTGTCCTTGGCCAGCACCTGGACGCTCAAGGCGTCCGGCAAAAATGCACGAATGTACTGACCGCCGGCGTCGTCGCCGTGCGGCCCAAGAATTGAAAATGGATCGCGATGTTCGGCGCGTACCAGCGCGTCAATATCCCGCGCTCTGGGCAGCAACGCTTCTTTGTGTTGCCCCTGTTCCTTGTTCGAGAAACTCATGACTACTCTCCACCAAGATCGGAAAAGGGTTTAAGCCCACTCAATAACCCATATAAACCGTGCAACGGCACTGGCAGCCAAGTGGGGCGATTTTCCGCCTCATAAGCCACTTCATAGGCCGCCTTCTCCAGGCCGAACAACGCCAGCGCGGCGTCTTCGCCCTCAGGATCTTGCCACTCATGAGCAAGACTAGCTGCCGCCAGCCGATAAGCTTCGATAAATGCCTGTTGCGCTTCACTCAAATAGCGATCAGCAACGCGTTGCCGCGCGGCTTGGGCGTCGTCGGTGTTGTCGACGTTATGCACAATGATCGCCATCGCCGCTGCGTAATCAAACGAACGCAACACGCCGCTGACATCTTTATACGGGCTGTGTTTGCCGCGTCGCTCGCTGAGCGGCCGCGCCGGTTCACCCTCGAAGTCGATCAGGTAGGCATCGCCCTTGATCACCAGCACCTGGCCCAAATGCAAATCGCCATGGACCCGAATACGCAAACCACCCGCCGCTTTCTTGCCCAGGTCCTGGACATGGCTGAGGATGGTTTTTTTGTTTTCCAGCAACCGAGTGACCAATGCCTGGTCCGCCGGGTTCAATTCATTTTGATGCTGCTTAAGCAACTTCAACGAATGCTCAAGCTGCGCCGCCACATCTTTCGCCGAGGCCAGCGCTTCTTTCTGCGAAGTCACCTGCGGGGCGAAGTTCGGGTTATCGGTCGGCGCGGCCAGTACCTGGTGCATTTCCCCGAGGCGCTGGCCGAGCATGCCGGCAAAGTCCTTCAATTCGCCCAGAGCGTTGTAATGCTGCTCCTGCTCGGACATGGCGTTGGCCAGTTCGTCGCGCAGCGCTCGTTCGAGGTTGTTCTGGGTCCATTCCCACGCATCGCCCTGATTGCTCAAGTAGCCTTGGGCGATCATCAGCAGCGCGTCTTCGCCCTGCGCGTCGCGGCGAATAACCGAGCCGAGCAGCGGTGAAATATTGCTGAAATTGGCCTCGGTCAGATAAGCGCTCATTTCCAGTTCCGGGTGAACCCCGGAAGCGACTTTGCGGATCAGTTTCAGCACCATGCCTTTGCCGACCACGACCGAACTGTTCGATTGCTCGGCGGACAGGTAACGCACTTCCGACTCGGCATTGAGGCCAAGTTTTTCCAGTTGCGCGGTCGGTTCGAAACGAATCTCGCCTTCGCTGGAGGTCAGCACGGTGCTGGCCTGCATACCTTGAACCACCGCGCGAATGTAGGTTTCGAGGCTGAACGCGTCGGTGATCAAACCGACCTGACGCACGCGGCGTACCCGCGCCAATGCCAATTGATGCGGCAACGCCGGGCCAGCGTGGTCTTCAGCGATGAAACCGAACGGCAGTTGATAACGGCTGGTCTGGCCACCGCTGGTGACGTCGATTTCACTCAACAGCACCGGATGCTCCGGATCGCCGAAACGCACGCCGTAAGCGATTTCGACTTTCTCGATGGTCGCGTCCTTGCCGGCGAACCAGCGACGGTTCTGCAGCCAGTTCGGCAAGATGCCTTGCTCCAGCGAGCCGCGTGACGGCGCTTCGAGCAGTTCTTCCATGCGTTTTTTCAACACCAGAGTGGTGAAGTCCGGCAGGCTTTGCGCCGGTTCTACGTGCCAGCTGGGCATTTGATTCTCCGCTGCCAGTACGAACCAATAGAAGCCGTACGGCGCCAGGGTCAGGAGGAAATTCAACTGACCGATTGGAGGGAAAGCGTTACCGCCGAGCATCTCGACCGGAACCATGCCGGCGTACGCCGACAAGTCCAGCTCCGCTGCTTGCGCACTGCGCGAGACGTTGGCCACGCAGAGGATGATTTCGTGCTTGCCATCCTCGCCGGTGAACTCACGGGTGTAGGCCAGAATTCGGCGGTTGCTCGGGGAAAGCATTTTCAGCGTGCCGCGACCGAACGCTTTCGACTGTTTGCGCACGGCGAGCATGCGCCGCGTCCAGTTGAGCAACGAATGCGGGTCGCCGGCCTGGGTTTCGACGTTGACCGACAGGTAACCGTATTGCGGGTCCATGATCGGCGGCAGCACCAGGCTGGCCGGGTCGGCGCGGGAGAAACCGCCGTTGCGATCGATCGACCACTGCATCGGCGTACGCACGCCGTCGCGGTCGCCTAGGTAGATGTTGTCGCCCATGCCGATTTCATCGCCGTAATACAAAGTCGGCGTGCCCGGCATCGACAACAGCAGGCTGTTGAGCAACTCGACGCGACGACGGTCGCGTTCCATCAATGGCGCCAGACGTCGGCGAATCCCCAGGTTAATCCGCGCCCGACGGTCGGCCGCGTAGTAATTCCACAGGTAATCGCGTTCCTTGTCGGTGACCATTTCCAGGGTCAGCTCATCGTGGTTGCGCAGGAAAATCGCCCATTGGCAATTGGCCGGAATTTCCGGGGTCTGGCGCAGGATGTCGGTGATCGGGAAACGGTCTTCCTGGGCCAGCGCCATGTACATGCGCGGCATCAGCGGGAAGTGGAACGCCATGTGACATTCGTCGCCATTCAGGCCGACGTTGTCGGTGTCACCGAAATACAGCTGAGTATCTTCCGGCCATTGATTGGCTTCGGCGAGGAGCATGCGGTCCGGGTAGTTGGCGTCGATTTCGGCACGAATCTGCTTGAGGACGGCGTGGGTCTCGGGGAGGTTTTCGTTGTTGGTGCCGTCACGCTCGATCAGGTACGGGATCGCGTCCAGACGCAGACCGTCGATGCCCATGTCCAACCAATAACGCATCACCGACAGCACCGCTTTCATCACTTGCGGGTTGTCGAAATTGAGGTCCGGCTGGTGCGAGTAGAACCGGTGCCAGAAGTACTGGCCGGCGACCGGATCCCAAGTCCAGTTGGATTTCTCGGTGTCGAGGAAAATGATCCGCGTGCCGTCGTACTTTTGGTCGTCGTCGGACCAGACGTAGAAGTCCCGCGCCGCCGAGCCTTTTTTGGCTTTGCGCGCGCGCTGAAACCAGGCGTGCTGGTCGGAGGTGTGGTTGATCACCAGTTCGGTGATGACGCGCAAGCCGCGTTCATGGGCTTCGGCGATGAAGCGCTTGGCGTCGGCCATGGTCCCGTAATCGGCGTGCACGCCACGGTATTCGGCGATATCGTAACCGTCATCGCGACGTGGCGAAGGGTAGAACGGCAACAGCCAGATGGTATTGACGCCGAGGTCGGCAATGTAATCGAGTTTGGCGATAAGCCCGGGAAAGTCGCCGATCCCGTCGTTATTGGAATCGAAAAAAGATTTGACGTGTACTTGGTAAATAACCGCGTCCTTATACCAGAGCGGATCCTTGATAAACGTTGTGGCCTTGGGTTTCTTCGCCATTTGAAACTCCTGCTGAATTCAAAATTAACGCTGAGCCGTGCACTCCCTTGTGGCGAGGAGTCGTTGTAGCGAGAGGACTTGCCCCCGTTCGGCTGCTAAGCAGTCGCAATCCTGATAATTCGGTGCGACTGAAGGAACAGCGAGGGCCGCTTCGCAGCCCATCGGGGGCAAGCCCCCTCGCCACAGTCAAGAGGTCGTAATGCGCCAAATCCCGAACGGCTGGTGGGCCGGGTCGAGGCGTGTGGTCTGGTACTTGCCGTACCAGGTCCAGCGATGGCCGTTCATCAAGTCTTCGCCCTGGGTTTCTGCGTCATCCGGCAGGCCCATTTCCCACAGCGGCAACTCGAAAGTCGCTTCCTGGACGTTGTGCGGGTCAAGGTTGACCGTCACCAGAATGAAGTTGCTG
The DNA here is from genome assembly GCF_002836905.1 of Pseudomonas sp. 43NM1. NCBI lineage: Bacteria > Pseudomonadati > Pseudomonadota > Gammaproteobacteria > Pseudomonadales > Pseudomonadaceae > Pseudomonas > Pseudomonas sp. 43NM1. Next base: position 6,626 of record NZ_MKGS01000177.1, read on the forward strand.
CCGTCGGCACTGCGCTTGCCGAAATACAGAATGTTGTCGTTCCAAGCGTTGTAGATCTTCAGCCCCAAGTGCGTGTGCAGCGCCGGGTTCTGCCGGCGGATGCGGTTGAGCTGAGCGATCTCGGCAATGATGTTGCCCGGCGCATTGAAGTCGCGCGGACGAATCTCGTACTTCTCCGAGTCGAGGTATTCCTCTTTGCCCGGAATCGGCGCCGACTCACACAGCTCGAAGCCCGAATACATGCCCCAAAGACCCGAGCCCATGGTCGCCAGCGCTGCACGAATCAAGAAACCGGCACGCCCGGACTCGTGAAGAAACGCCGGGTTGATGTCCGGCGTGTTGACGAAGAAATTCGGCCGATAACACTCGGCCCACGGCGACTCATTCAGCTCGCTGAGATAGGTCGACAGTTCGTATTTGGTGTTGCGCCAGGTGAAGTAGGTGTAGCTCTGCGAGTAACCGACCTTGCCCAGGCGCGCCATCATTGCCGGGGTGGTAAAGGCTTCGGCGAGGAAGATCACTTCCGGGTGCAACGCGCGCACGTCGGCGATCAGCCACTGCCAGAACGGCAGCGGTTTGGTGTGTGGGTTGTCGACGCGGAAGATCTTCACGCCCTCCTGGACCCAGCCGACGACGATGTCGCGCAGCTCGACCCACAGGCCCGGAATCGCATCGGCGGCATAGAAGTCGACGTTGACGATGTCCTGGTATTTCTTCGGCGGGTTTTCGGCGTATTTGATCGTGCCGTCGGGGCGCCAGTTGAACCAGCCCGGATGCTGCTCCAGCCACGGGTGATCCTGGGAACACTGGATGGCGAAATCGAGGGCAATTTCCAAACCGTGCTCGGCGGCCGCGACCACCAGACGGCGGAAATCTTCGCGTGTGCCGAGTTGCGGGTGAATCGCTTCATGACCACCCTCGGCGCTGCCGATTGCGTACGGGCTTCCCGGATCATCAGGGCCGGCGGTCAGGGAATTGTTCGGACCTTTGCGGAAGCTGCGGCCAATCGGATGGATCGGCGGGAAGTACAGAACGTCGAAACCCATGTCCTGGATCATCGGCAGTCGCGAATGCACGTCGTTGAACGTGCCGTGACGTGCCTTGTCGTCGGTAATCGAGCGCGGAAACAACTCGTACCAACTGGCGAACTGGGCGATTTCGCGTTCGACGTCGACCGGGTATTCCTGGCTGATGCTCAGATAGGCGCGATGATCAGCCTCGGCCATCAGGTCGGCGCTACGTTGGTGCAAAAAAAGCGCAACCTGCTCGGTTTCGAGCAGCGCCGACAACTCATGGTGCAGGCCGGCCAGCTGTTCGCTGAGCTGACCTTCGGTGCGTTCGCTGGCGTGTTGCACCATCGTCCGGCCTTCTTGCAGTTCAAGGCTGACCGGGACGCGGGCGCTGTGTTTCTTTTCCAGTTCGTAGCAGAAGCTGGCGAATTGGTCGATCCACGCTTCGATGCAGAACAGATGGCGACCCTGGCGCTCGACGCGGAACTGGCCTTGCCAGCCGTTGTTGCCGAGTTCGCCCATGGTTTCGCTGTGCCAGGACTCTTCGCCCTCGGCGCGCCAGCGAATGCGCACGGCCAGTTTGTCGTGGCCGTCGGCGAAGACCTTGCTGGTCACCACGACGTCCTGGCCAACCACCGCTTTGACGGCGAACTGGCCGCCATCAAGGGTTGGCATGGTGTCTTCAATCGCTATGCGCGGCAATAAAAGCGCCTGCGACAGCGGCATGTGCGGGTTGTAACTGAGTTCGGTCGGTTTTTCAGCGATCATCGAGCATCTTTCCTTTACGCCCCAAGGACGCTCACGTGGCTAATGTTCATCCTCACGGGGCGGTCGGCCCGGAATGAACTCACTTAAGTTCCGAGCGACAGGCCTCGGTAAAGTTCACGCTGATTTGCGCGTGCATCGGTTGGAATCAAAAGCTTTAACCGCAGGTCAACACATCAGGTTGAAGAGAACCAAGCACGACTTACGCCATGTGCCACCAGGAGGCTTCACGATGACTATTCCCATCCCCGCTGAAACGCCTGATCCGAACATCGACACCCCGACCATCCCCGACACCGAACCGGCGCCGGTCCCCGAGCAAGAGCCGCCGGGCACCACCCCGCCACCTCGCCAGGATCCGCCGGACACCATGCCGCCGGTGATTGTTACCGAATAAAACCCGACCGATCGTTGCCATGCTCCGCGTGGGAATGATCGGTTCACATCACGGTTCGCGATTTTCTTCTTCGCTGTGATTGCGATCCACCAACCGCACCACCATCGGCATCAAACTGAAAATCCCCAACGCCAGTATCGTGCTGAGCACCGCCGTCGCTTCGCGGCCCATCCCCGCCGAGACACCAATCGCAGCGGTCATCCATAACCCGGCAGCCGTCGTCAGCCCTTGCACCTGGCCGTCCTCGCCATCGGTGTTTTTCAAAATGGTCCCGGCGCCGAGAAAACCAATCCCGGCGATCACTCCTTGCAACACCCGGCTCATCGCATCGGCCTGCGAGCCGGACATCTGCGGCACCAGCACAAACAGCGCCGCGCCCAACGCCACCAACATGTGCGTGCGCACCCCGGCAGCCTTGCCCTTGTGCTCGCGTTCAAACCCCAGAATCCCGCCCAGCAACGCCGCGATCACCAGGCGCACGGTGATTTGCGTCAGTTGTTTAGCGTCGCCAATGTCGGCGAACTCCGCTTGCAGCGTTACCCAGACTTCATGCCACCAGGCATCCATGACGCGGTCCTTGTGTAATTTCAGATAAGGCATGGACCGCGCCGACCATTAATCGGTTGCACAGAACGATGCTCGTCGCTTGCGCACTAACGTTTTAGTCTCCGTTGAAAAAAGGACATTCCCATGACCGTGCGCACTGATCCCGAAACCCAGGCCTGCTTTTTCACCCTTGATAATGGCGAAGAAATTCGCCTCGGCCCCGACGTCACTGTCATCACCGACTCGGAAAAAGCCATGTCCGCCGTCGAGCTCGACGGCCGACGCATTTACATCACCGAACGCGAAGCCGATGCATTGACCGTAGCAGGCGCGGTTGACGGTCGTAGGCATTTGAAAGCCACCGACGGTGATTCGGTGATTTGACTGACACACATCAAGAAACTCCGCGAGCGCCTGAGCTAGGCGCTCGCAGCCCGCTGCCGCAGGTGCATCGACCGGTGCATCAAGTTGTCGCACTGGCCTCGCAGAATTCCATCTGATCCGCTTTTTATTGCAATGCCTGAGTCTGTTCTGCAAACAGATCGCCGCTCATAGTGCACCGGCCTGATGGAGGCTGATGAGCGAACGACCATGAGCGAAAGAATCCCCGTCCGAACCGTAGAGAGCGCCCCGGCAGTCCAGCGCTATGAGCCTTCGCGTCCAAAGATGAAGGCCAAGTCCAGCGACAACCTGATCCACACCCGCAGCTTCACCGGCCTGTTTCGCAACTTGCGGATCAGCGGCGCCGGCGTACTGTTTCTCGCGTTCTTCGGCACGGTGTGGCTGAACTGGGGCGGCCGCCAAGCGGTACTCTGGGACCTCTCGGAAAGCAAATTCCACATCTTCGGCGCCACCTTCTGGCCGCAGGATTTCATCCTGCTCTCGGCATTGCTGATCATTGCCGCGTTCGGTCTGTTTGCGATCACCGTGTTCGCCGGCCGCGTCTGGTGCGGTTACACCTGCCCGCAGAGCTCGTGGACGTGGCTGTTCATGTGGTGCGAGAAAATCACCGAAGGCGAGCGCAACCAGCGGATCAAACTGCAAGCCGCGCCGTGGAGCCTGAACAAATTTCTCCGCCGTTCGGCCAAACATACGTTGTGGCTGAGCATCAGCCTGCTCACCGGGTTGACCTTCGTTGGCTATTTCACGCCGATCCGGCCGCTGGCCGAAGAGCTGCTGACCCTGCAAATGGCCGGCGTCAGCCTGTTCTGGGTGATCTTCTTCACCGGCGCCACGTACATCAACGCCGGTTGGCTGCGCGAGGCGGTGTGCATGCACATGTGCCCGTACGCGCGGTTCCAGAGCGTGATGTTCGACAAAGACACATTGACCATTTCCTACGACGTCGCCCGTGGCGAAAACCGTGGCCCGCGCAAACGTGATGTGAAACCGAGCGACGTCGGCCTCGGCGATTGCATCGACTGCCAGGTTTGCGTGCAGGTGTGTCCGACCGGCATCGACATCCGCGACGGTTTGCAGATGGAATGCATTGGTTGCGCGGCGTGCATCGATGCCTGCGATTCGATCATGGACAAAATGGGCTACGCGCGAGGCCTGATCAGCTACACCTCCGAGCACGAATTGCAGGGCGGCAAAACCCATTTGCTGCGACCTCGGCTGATCGGTTACACGGCGGTGTTGCTGCTGATGATAGGCGCGTTGGCCTTGGCGCTGGTCGAGCGGCCGATGGTCTCGCTGGACGTGACCAAGGACCGTGGCATGTTCCGCGAAAACAGCGCCGGCCAGATCGAGAACATCTACAGCCTCAAGGTCATCAACAAGACCCAGCAGCGTCAGGATTATCGGGTGAGCCTGGTCGATGGCGAGGGTTTCCAGTTGCAGGGTAAAACCGAACTGAGCCTGGCGCCGGGTGAGATTGTCGATGTGCCGGTGTCGGTGGCGATGACCACGGAGCGCCCGAGCAGCAGCTCGCAGACGCTCAGTTTCAGGATTGTCGACAGCGATCAACCGGATATCTACAGCGTGGCGCAGAGCCGGTTTGTTGCGCCGATGAACCGTTGAGCCCTTACAATCCACCCCTCACCCCAGCCCTCTCCCCAGAGGGGAGAGGGGGAAAGGGAGCCGACCTTCATGCTTTTCAAACCTGCGTTCGGCGTGATATCTCAGGTCGATGTCACTCTGCTTTTCAAACCTGCGTTCGGCGCGATATCTCAGGTCGATGTCACTCGAAAGAATACCTCGGTCAGTCCCCTCGCCCCTTTGGGGAGAGGGTTAGGGTGAGGGGCAAATCCCCCTGACACCCCCACACAACCACCCGGCAACAAGGCACTCGATGAAACGCTACGAAAAATTCGCCGATGACATCGCTGAACTGATCCGCTCCGGGGTGCTTGGCCCCGGTCAGCGGGTGCCGTCGGTGCGCTACGCCAGCCAGACTTACGGGGTCAGCCCGTCCACCGTGTTCCAGGCCTATTACCTGCTGGAACGCCGGGGCCTGATCCGTGCGCGGCCGCGTTCGGGTTACTTCGTCAACACCCACGCGCCGAGCCCGTTCTGCGAACCGGTGATCAGCAGCCAGGTCAACGAATCCACCGAAGTCGACGTCAGCGAACTGGTGTTCTCGGTGCTCGACTCGATCAAGGACCCGAACACCGTGCCATTTGGCTCGGCGTTCCCCAGCCCGACGCTGTTTCCGTTGCAGCGGCTGTCGCGCTCGCTGGCCAGCGCCGCGCGGGAAATGGACCCGCGCATGGTGGTCACCGACATGTCGCCGGGCAACCCGCAACTGCGCCGGCAAATCGCCCTGCGCTACATGGTCGGCGGGCTGATGCTGCCGATGGAAGAATTGCTGATCACCAACGGCGCGCTCGAAGCGCTAAACCTGTGCCTGCAAGCGGTGACCGAACCGGGCGACCTGGTGGCCATCGAAGCCCCGGCGTTTTACGCGAGCCTGCAAGTGCTGGAACGGCTGAAGCTCAAAGCGGTGGAAATTCCCGTGCACCCGCGCGATGGCATCGACCTCGGCGTGCTCGCGCAAACGCTGGAGCGCCATCCGATCAAGGCTTGCTGGTGCATGACCAGTTTCCAGAACCCGATGGGCGCGACCATGCCCGAGGCGAAGAAGCAGGAATTGGTCGAGTTGCTGCGCAGCCATCAGGTGCCGCTGATCGAGGACGATGTCTACGCCGAGCTTTATTACGGCCAGCAAGCGCCGAAACCGGCGAAGGCGTTCGACACCGAAGGGCTGGTGATGCATTGCGGTTCGTTCGCCAAAAGCCTCGCCCCCGGTTATCGCATCGGCTGGGTTGCGGCCGGGCGTTATGCGCAGAAAATCGAAAGGCTGAAACTGATGACCTCGCTGTGCGCCTCGATGCCGGCACAAGCGGCGATTGCCGATTACTTGCAACACGGCGGCTACGACCGGCACTTGCGCAAATTGCGTTACGCACTGGAAGAACAGCAAAGCGCCATGCTCGCGGCCATCGCGCGGTATTTCCCGGCGCAAACCCGCGTCAGCCAACCGGCCGGCGGCTATTTCCTGTGGCTGGAACTGCCGCCGCAGATGGATTCGTTGAAGTTGTTTCAGATGGCGTTGGCGCAAGGCATCAGCATCGCGCCGGGGCCGATCTTTTCACCGACGCAGCGATTCAGGAATTGTATTCGGCTGAATTACGGCAGCCCGTGGGATGAGGCTGCGGAGAAAGCGATGGAAACGCTGGGGCGGATCGTGCGTTCGTTCTGAGAGTCTTGTGTTGCCTGATCAATGGCTATCGCGAGCAAGCTCGCTCCCACAGGGGCTGAAGGTGTTCACAGATGATGTGTTCACCACAACTACTGTGGGAGCGAGCTTGCTCGCGATGGCGTCAGACCGGACAGCGCAGGGACTAGCGCCCACCGCCCAAATCGACAAACGTCCCGGTCGCGTACGAGGCCTTGTCCGACAACAACCAGACAATCGCTTCCGCCACTTCATCCGGGCGCCCGCCTCGGGCCATCGGGATGCCCGATTCCAGTTTGCTGACCCGGTCCGGGTCGCCGCTCAGGGCGTGGAAATCGGTGTAGATGTAACCCGGCCGCACCGCGTTGACGCGAATGCCCTCGCCGGCGACTTCTTTCGACAGGCCAATCGTGAAGCTGTCCAGCGCGCCTTTTGACGCGGCGTAATCTACGTATTCATTCGGCGAACCCAGGCGCGCCGCCACCGACGACACGTTGACGATGCTGCCGCCCTGCCCGCCATGCTTGGGCGACATGCGCAGCACTGCGTGCTTGGCGCAGAGGATCGGCGCCAGAACATTGGTCTTGAGGATTTTCAGGATGCGGAATTCGGACATTTCGTCGACCCGCGACTTGTGCCCGACGGTGCCGGCGTTGTTCACCAGCGCGGTAACCCGGCCCAGTTCGGTGTCGACACGGTGGAACAAGGCGACCACTTCGTCTTCGATGCTGACGTCGGCGCGAACCGCGATGGCCTGTGCGCCGAGGGCTCGGACCTGGTCGAGCACACGCTGCGCCGCTTCTTCGTCCGCCAGGTAATTGATGCAGATGCGATAGCCCTGCTCAGCGGCCAACAGCGCCGTGGCGGCGCCGATCCCACGGCTGCCTCCCGTGATGACCATGACTTTTTCCATGCTGACGATCCCCCGAATTCAAGCTTAAGCAGTCGGCGCCAAGAATAACCGCCATTCGCCGCTTTTGCATGACCTGCATCTATGAGGAGGCCGACACTGACGCAGGAGATCGCTCAACACTCATTTCCTGTGGCGTCAGCCGGCCTGCAACTGCTCGCCGCGGTGGATGTCGGCCATGAAGCGTTCGGCCGGCAGCGGATGGCCGAGCAGGTAACCTTGCAGCGAATCGCAACCCAATCTGGTCAGGAAATCCTGCTGTACGCCGGTCTCCACGCCTTCCGCGACAATCCGCAAACCCAGCGCCTGACCCAGCGCGACAATCGCCGAAACAATCGCCGCGTCATCGCTGTCATGCTCCAGATCGCGGACAAACCCGCGATCGATCTTCAGCTCATTGGCCGGCAAGCGCTTGAGGTACATCAGGCTCGAATAACCGGTGCCGAAGTCATCGATAGACAGGTCGACGCCCATGTCCGAGAGTTCCTGCAGCACCGTCATGCTCGCATCGGCGTCGCTCATGGCGGTGGTTTCGGTGATTTCCAGGGTCAGGCTGTTGGCCGGCAAATGGTGGGTGGCCAAGGCTTTGGCGACACTTTGCACCAGCCCCGCGTGACAGAACTGCAATGCCGAAAGATTCACCGCGATGCGCCAATCGGTATAACCGAGCACATACCATTCGCGCATCTGCCGGCAGGCTTCGTTGAGCACCCACTCGCCAATCGGAATGATCAAACCGGTCTTTTCCGCCAGTTCGATAAACTTCGCCGGCAGCAGCATGCCCTGGGTCGGATGCACCCAGCGCAGCAACGCCTCGGCGCCGACCGGACGCCCGTTGCTGGCATCGAACTTCGGTTGGTAATACAGGCGAAATTGCTGCTGATCCAGCGCCGCGCGCAGGTCTTGCAGCAGTTGCAATTGCTTGCGCGCGTTGCTGTTCATCGACGCGTCGAAGAAACTGTAGCCGTTTTTGCCCGCACCTTTGGCGTGGTACATCGCGGCGTCGGCGTTCATCAGCAACTCTTGCGCGGTGTGGCCATTGCCGGGAAACATGGCGATGCCAAGGCTCGCGGATATTTGCAAGTCGTGGTCGGCGACCTGGAACGAGCGTGCGATCAACTCAACCTGACGCGACGCCAGGTTCAGCGCATCGCTCGGCTCGATGAGGCGCACCAGCAGGACAAATTCATCACCGCCGATCCGCGCCAGCGTGTCCTGACTGCGCAAGTCTTCGCGCAAACGCATGCCGACTTCGCGCAACAACTGGTCGCCCATGTGGTGACCGAAGGCATCGTTGACCGGTTTGAAGCCGTCTAGATCAATGAACATCAGCGCAAAACAACCGCCCTGCTCCTGGACTTTCGACATCGCCTGCTCGATCCGGTCGGCCAGCAGCATGCGGTTCGGCAGACCGGTCAGCGGGTCGTGCAGCGCCAATTGGGTGAGTTCCCGGTTGGCCACGGTCAGCGAATGCGCCAGGTCGGCAGTGCGTGCTTCGAGGCGTGCATCAAGAATCGACGTGAGCAAGGCAATGCTCAGCACCGCCAGCGTGGTGATCAGCACGACATTGTCCAGGCCTTTGCCGCTCAAGCCGCCGAGTGCTGCGCCGCAAAAGCTGCCGTCCGGGAAACGCGCGGCGGCCATGCCGGTGTAGTGCATGCCGACGATGGCGAAACCCATGATCACCGCCGCGCCGCCACGAATCAGACCCACATACGGCGTGTGCTGGCGCAGGCGAAAGGCAATCGCCAATGCTGCTGCCGAGGCGCCAACGGCAATCACCAGCGAGGCGCCGAACAGCGTCGGGTCGTAATCGATGCCCGGCTGCATGAGCATGGCGGCCATGCCGGTGTAATGCATGGCGCTGATGCCGCTGCCCATCACCAGCGCACCGAATGCCAGTTGCCAGACCGGCAGTTTCGGCTGGCTGACCAGCCACAAAGCAAAGCCACACGAGAGGATGGCGATGGTCAGCGACAGCGCCGTGAGGGCGAAATCGTAACCGAGGTCGATCGGCAGATTGAACGCGAGCATGCCGATGAAATGCATCGACCACACACCGATGCCCATCGCCACCGCGCCACCTGCCGTCCATAGATGCACGGCGCGGCCCTTGGTCGTGGCAATCCGGCCAGTCAGGTCAAGGGCGGTGTAGGACGCAAGAATCGCCACGCACAGCGAAATCACAACCAGCGTGGGAGAGTAGGTGCCGATGAGCATGGGGTTTCTCGTGACTGCGCCACCGTACTGCGTCCATTCTCGGCGGGCAAAGTCGGCGATTGTACTGATTGCGCGGAAGAACGCACTGACAAAATGAGCAAAAGGCCATCAAGCCGATGAAACGCTTGTTTGACACAAATTTCAGGCTGTTTTCACCAGCCTGATCGTTCCACGCGGAGCGTGGGAACGATCACGATCATTGTTCTTCGCTGACCTGTAACTGCCCATCCCAGCCGCCGCCCAGCGCGGCGATCAGTTGCACACTCGCCAGCAAACGGCTCTGCAGCACGTTCAATACGCTCTGTTCGTTATTCAACGCAGTCGCTTGCACCACCACCACGTCCAGATAAGCGATCAATCCCGCCTTGTACTGGTTCTCGGTCAGGCGCAACGAATCACGCGCCGCGTCCAGTGCTTCCTGGCGCACAGACGCTTCCTGCTCATAGACCTTGAGCTGAATCAGGTAGTTTTCGACCTCGCGGAAACCGTCGAGCACGGTTTGGCGGTAAGTAGCCACGGTTTCGTCGTACAGCGCTTCGTTGCGATCGACTTCCGCCGAGCGCGCGCCGCCGTCGAACAACGGCAGCGTCAGTTTTGGCCCGACCGACCAGAAGCGGTTCGGCAAACTCACCAGATTGCTCGACGTGCTGCTGCTGTAACCACCACTCAGGCTCAGGCTCAAATCCGGGTAATACGCGGCTTTCGCCACACCGATGTTGGCGTTGGCAGCAATGACCGAGCGTTCGGCGGAAGCAATGTCCGGTCGGCGTTCGAGCAATTGCGACGGCAAGCTCAGGGGAATTTGCGGCAGTTTCGGGATGTCCTGACTTTCCGCCAGATTGAACTCGGCCGGCGGCAAGCCGATCAGCACCGCGATAGCGTTTTCGAACTGCGCACGCTGCCAGATCAAGTCCACCAGATCCGCTTGAGTGCTTTTGAGTTGGGTCTGCGCCTGCGCCACCGCGTCCCGCCCGGAGACACCGGCGCGGTACTGGTTCTGAGTCATTTGCAGCGAACGTTGATACGCCGCCACCGTCGATTCGAGCAAACGTTTCTGCTGATCGATCACGCGCAATTGCAGGTAGTTCTGGACCATTTCCGACTGCTGGCTCAGGCGCATCGCCGCGAGGTCGGCGAAGCTCGCTTGCGCGGTGGCTTGATCGGCCTCCAGCCCACGGCGCAGTTTGCCCCAGATATCCGCTTCCCAACTGACGCCCAACTCGGTGCTGTAGGTATCGCGAATGCCGCTGGCCGAGCTGCTCAGGCTCGAACTGCTGCTGCCGGCGCCCTGGCTTGAGCGGGTCTTGCCCGCGCTCAAATCCACCGTCGGATAAAACGCCGCGCGGGCACTTTTGACCAACGCTTGCGATTGACGATAACGCGCTTCGGCCTGGGCCACAGTCTGGTTGGCGTTGTTCAGTTGATCGACCAGGCCGTTGAGCTGCTGGTCGCCATACAACTCCCACCAGGCGCCACGCGCCAGGGAATCGCTGGGATTGGCCTGACGCCAACCTTCGGCTTCCTTGTACTGGGCGATTTCCGCGGTTTGCGGACGCTGATAATCCGGGCCGACGGCGCAAGCGCTGAGCAAGCTCACACACAGCGCCAGGCTCAACAGGCGCGAGCCCCGGGCCATGGCAATCGGTGCAGCCAGAGTGATAAGCGAACGGTCAGTCATAGCGGAGTTTCCAGAGCTGCATCGGTACGTACCCCACGCCATTTATTGAAGCGGTGGCGCAGTTTGTCGAGATAGAGGTAAACCACCGGGGTGGTGTAAAGGGTCAGCACTTGGCTGAAAACCAGCCCGCCGATGATGGTCAGGCCCAGCGGCTGACGCATTTCCGCGCCTTCGGCCTGACCGAGCAGCAACGGCAGTGCGCCAAGGATCGCCGCCAGCGTGGTCATCAGAATTGGCCGCAGGCGTTGCAGGCAAGCGCTGCGAATCGAATCCAGCGGGCTCATGCCTTGATGGCGTTCCAGCTGCAACGCGAGGTCGATCATCAGAATCGCGTTTTTCTTCACCACGCCAATCAACAGGAACAGCCCCAGCAGCGAGATCAGGCTGAACTCGCCACCGAGAAGGTAAATCGACAACAACGCGCCGACCCCGGCCGAAGGCAAGGTCGACAGAATGGTCAACGGGTGAATGTAGCTTTCATAGAGCACGCCCAACACCAGATACACCGCCAGCAGCGCGCCGAGAATCATGAACGGCTGGCTCTTTTGCGTGGCAGCAAACGCATCGGCGGTGCCGGCGACCTTGACGATCACGTCTTCGGGCATGCCGAGCTTGGCAATCGCACGCTCGATAGCCGCCGTGCCCTGCTCCACCGTCACGCCTTCGGCCATGTCGAAGGAAATGCTCTCGGAGGCAAACTGGCCTTCGTGGCTGACCCGGTCATCCTCCAGGCTGTTTTCGTAATGGGCGATGGTCGACAACGGAATCCGCGCGCCATCGGCGGTGATCACCTGGACTTGCTTGAGGGTAATCGGGTCCTGCGCGTATTTCTGATTGACCTCCATCACCACCTTGTACTGGTTGAGGCTGTCGTAAATCGTCGAAATCTGCCGCTGGCTGTACGCGTTGTTCAGCACCGACGTGACCATGTCCATGTCGACGCCGAGGCGTTTCGCCTGATCACGGTCGACCATCAACGTGACCTGTTGCGCGCCGCCACCCTCGCGCGCATCAATCGCCGTCAACTCGGGCAAGGCACGCAACGCCGTCACGACTTTCGGGTACCACTCGCGCAACGAGCCGAGGTCGGCACTTTGCAGAATGTAGGAATACTGCGACGTGGTCTGCTCGCGACCGCCGCCGAATTGCAGGTCCTGGTCGGCCATCAGCATCAATTGCGCGCCGGCCACTTTCGGCATCTCTTTGCGCATCCGTTCGATGACTTTTTGCGCGGAGATATTGCGCTCGTTGATCGGTTTCAAGCGCACCAGCATGAACGCGTTGTTGGTGCCGTTGGTGCCACCGATGAACCCGGCAACGCTCTGCACCGCATCGTCCTTGAGCACCGCGCGGCGGAATATTTCCATTTTCGGCTGCATCACGCTGAACGACAGCCCGTCGTCGCCACGGACAAAACCGATCAACTGGCCGGTGTCCTGCTGCGGCATGAAGGTTTTCGGCACTACCACGTACAGCGCAACGTTGACCCCCACGGTGATGATCAGGCTGAGCAACGTCAGGCGCCGATGCCGCAACACCCAGTCGAGGCTGGTTGCGTACTTGCCGACCATCCAGTCGTTGGCACGATGGCTCCAGCGTTGCAGACGGTTTTCCTGACCCGGCGTGTGCGGTTTCAGCCAACGCGCGCAGAGCATCGGTGTCAGGGTCAGCGAGACGATCAGCGAAACCACAATCGACGCCGCCAGCGTGATGGAAAACTCGCGGAACAGGCTTTCGATGATCCCGCCCATAAACAGAATCGACAGGAACACCGCGACCAGCGAGACGTTCATCGACAACAGGGTAAATCCGACTTCCTCGGCGCCGAGGTACGCCGCTTTCATCGGCGGCACGCCTTCGTCGATGTGCCGGGAAATGTTCTCCAGCACCACGATGGCGTCGTCCACCACCAAGCCGGTGGCGAGAATCAGCGCCATCAGCGACAAATTGTTCAGCGAAAACCCGTAGAGGTACATCACCGCAAACGTGCCGACCAGCGACACCGGCACGGCCAATGTCGGAATCAGCGAGGCACGGAAGTTACCGAGGAACAGGAACACCACCAGAATCACCAGCGCCACGGCGATCAGCAGGGTCATTTCGGCTTCGTGCAAGGTCGCTTTGATCACTGGCGAACGGTCCATCGCCAGGTTCAGTTTGACGCTGGCCGGCAGCACGGCTTGCAACGCCGGCAGCTGCGCCTTGATTTCGTTGACCGTTTCGATGATGTTGGCGCCGGCCTGACGGTTGATCACCAACAACACCGCCGCGTCATTGTTGAAGAAACCACTGTTGTAGCGGTCTTCGACGCCGTCGCTGACCGTCGCTACATCCTTCAGGCGCAGGGCGGCGCCGTTGTTGTAGTGGATGATCAGCGACTCGTAATCCTTGGCTTTTTCCAGTTGATCGTTGGCCTGCACCTGCCACAGACGCTGGTCATCCTCGACCGAACCCTTGGGCCGGCGCACGTTGGCATTGGCGATGGTATTGCGCACGTCGTCCAGCGCCACGCCGTACTGGTTCAGCGCTTGCGGTTCGAGCTCGATGCGCACTGCCGGCAGGGAGCTGCCGCCGATCTGCACTTCGCCGACGCCCTGCACCTGCGACAGGCTCTGCGACAAAATGGTCGAGGCCAAGTCGTAGAGCTGACCTTTTTCCAGCACGTCCGAAGTCAGCGACAACACCATGATCGGCGCTTGCGACGGGTTGACCTTCTTGTAGGTCGGCATGCTGCGCATCCCGCTCGGCAGCAGGTTGCGCGAGGCGTTGATCGCCGCTTGCACTTCCCGCGCCGCGCCGTTGATGTCGCGGTCGAGGTCGAACTGCAGAATCACCCGCGTCGAACCCTGGCTCGACCGGCTGCTCATGGTGTTGACCCCGGCGATGGCACCGAAGGAACGTTCCAGCGGCGTGGCCACGGTCGAGGCCATCACTTCCGGACTGGCGCCGGGCAGACTGGCTTGAACCACAATCACCGGGAAGTCCATCTGCGGCAACGGCGCCACCGGCAACAGACCGAAACTGACACCGCCAAGCAGCATGATCGCCAGGCTCAGCAACATCGTCGCGACCGGGCGCTTGATGAAAGGACCGGAGAGGTTCATGGGTGGCAGCTCCAAGCTTCAAGCGGCAAGCTGCAAGCTAAAACCGTGCGCAGTCTCTGCTTCTCTCTTGCAGCTTGTAGCTTGTCGCTTTCAGCTGCGCTGTTCACCACGCCCATCACGCCGCCTCCCGCTCGCCGGACCGAGACCATCGCCGCCCCAACCGATCGAAATACAGGTAGATAACCGGCGTGGTGAACAGCGTAAGCACTTGGCTCAGCAGCAAACCACCGACCATCACCAGACCCAACGGTTGACGCAGCTCGGCGCCGGAACCGGTGGCGAGCATCAGCGGCACTGCGCCAAACAGCGCGGCCAGGGTGGTCATGAGGATTGGCCGGAAGCGCAGCAGCGCTGCTTGATAGATCGCCTGCTCCGGCGCCATGCCCTGGTTGCGCTCAGCGTCGAGGGCGAAGTCGATCATCATGATCGCGTTTTTCTTGACGATGCCGATCAGCAAAATGATGCCGATGATCGCGATCATCCCCAGGTCATTGCCGGTCAACAGCAACGCCAGCAAGGCCCCGACCGCTGCCGAGGGCAAGGTCGAGAGGATGGTGATCGGGTGAATGTAGCTCTCGTAAAGCACGCCGAGCACGATGTACATGGTCACCACCGCCGCCAGAATCAGCAGCAAGGTGCTCGACAGCGAGGCCTGGAACGCTTCGGCCGCGCCCTGGAACTGGGTTTGCACGCCGACCGGCATGCCGATGTCTTCCTGCACTTGTTCGATGATGTCCACCGCGTGCCCCAGCGCCACGCCGGGCGCCAGGTTGAACGACATCATCACCGCCGGGAACTGGCCGATATGAGTGATCGCCAATTGCGCCTGACGCTGTTCGACCCGCGCCAGACTCGACAGGCGCACCTGCCCGCCATCGGTGGTCTTGACGTGAATCTGGTTCAGCGCATCCGGGCCGATCTTCTCGCCGGACTGCGCTTGCAGGACCACGCGGTACTGGCTGGCCTGGGTGTAAATAGTCGAGATCTGCCGCTGGCCAAACGCGTCGTACAGCGCATCGGTAATGTTCGACACCGACACGCCGACCCGCGACGCGGCATCGCGGTCAATCACCAGGAACACCTGCAAACCCTTGTCCTGCAAATCGCTGGCAACGTCAGTCAACTCCGGCCGCTGCGCCAGCGCTTCGACCAAACGGCCGCTCCACAGGCTGAGCAATTCCGAATCCGGCGAGGACATGCTGAACTGGTACTGCGTGCGGCTGACCCGGTCTTCGATGGTCAAGTCCTGCACCGGTTGCATGAACAGCCGGATGCCGGTCAATTTGTCCACTTCCGGTTGCAGCCGCGCGATGATTTCGGTGGCGCTGAGGTCGCGCCCGCTGTGCGGCTTGAGGTTGATCAGCATGCGCCCGGCATTGAGCGTGGCGTTGTCGCCATCGACGCCAATGTACGACGACAGGCTCTGCACCGCCGGGTCGGCGAGAATGATCTTGGCCAGTTGCTGCTGGCGTTCGCCCATTGCCGCGAAGGAAATCGACTGCGGCGCCTCGGAAATGCCCTGAATCACCCCGGTATCCTGCACCGGGAAGAAGCCCTTCGGCACCACCATGTACAGCACCACGGTCAGACCCAGCGTGGCGATTGCCACGAGCAACGTCAGCGGTTGATGCTTGAGCACCCACTGCAACTTGCGCCCGTAAGCGGCGATCATCCAGTCGATGGTCGCGCCACTGGCGCGGTAGAAACGCCCCTGTTCTTCTTCCTTCGGTTCACGCTTGAGCAGCCGCGCGCACATCATCGGCGTCAAGGTCAGCGACACCACAAGGGAAATCAGGATCGCCACTGCCAGCGTGATAGCAAATTCGCGGAACAGCCGCCCGACCACGTCAGCCATGAACAGCAGCGGAATCAGTACCGCGATCAGCGACAACGTCAGGGAAATCAGGGTGAAGCCAATCTGCTTCGCGCCTTTGAGCGCCGCCGTCATCGGGCTGTCGCCCTCTTCGATAAACCGGGAAATGTTCTCCAGCATCACGATCGCATCATCGACCACAAACCCGGTGGCGATGGTCAGCGCCATCAAGGTCAGGTTGTTCACCGAGAACCCGGCGAGGTACATCACGCCGAAGGTGCCGATCAGCGACAACGGCACGGCGACCGAGGGAATGATCGTCGCACTGGCGCGGCGCAGGAACAGGAACGTGACCATCACCACCAGCGCGATGGCGATCAGCAATTCGTGTTGGACGTCGGTGACCGAGGCGCGGATGGTTTGGGTGCGGTCGGTCAGCACGGTGACTTCGAGGCCGGCCGGCAGGTTGTCGGTGATGCTCGGCAGCAAAGCCTTGATCCGGTCAACCACTTCAATCACGTTGGCGCCGGGCTGGCGCTGGATGTTGAGCAGCACTGCCTGATTTTCGTTGGCCCACGCGGCCAGTCGCTCGTTCTCGGCGCCGTCGACGATTTCCGCGACGTCCTTGAGCCGCAACGGCGCGCCGTTGGCATAGGCGAGAATCAGGTTGGCGTAGTCTTTGGGCGAGGTCAGTTGGTCGTTGGCATCGAGCATCGACACCCGCGTCGGGCCGTCGAAGTTGCCCTTGGGCTGATTGACGTTGGAGGCGCCGACGAGGGTGCGCACATCCGACAGGTTCAAGCCGTTCGCCGCCAGCGCTTCGGGGTTGACCTTGATCCGCACGGCCTGACGCTGACCGCCGGCGATGCTGACCATACCGACGCCGCTGATCTGGGCGATTTTCTGCGCCATGCGCGTATCGACCAGATCGTTGAGTTTGGGCAGGAGCATGGTTTTCGAGGTGATCGCCAACGTCAGCACCGGGGTGTCCGCCGGGTTGACCTTGTTGTACACCGGCGGCGCCGGCAGGTCGGTCGGCAGCAGATTGGTCGCGGCGTTGATCGCGGCTTGCACCTGCTGTTCGGCGACGTCCATGTTGATGTCGAGGCTGAAACGCAGGGTCAGCACCGAGGCGCCGCCGGAACTGGTCGAGGCCATTTGCGTCAGGCCGGGCATCTGCCCGAATTGACGCTCAAGCGGCGCGGTCACCGCGCTGGTCATCACGTCCGGGCTGGCGCCGGGGTACAGCGTCATGACGCGAATGGTCGGGTAATCGACCTGCGGCAGCGCCGATACCGGCAGCAGTCGATAGGCGATGATGCCGGCCAGGATAATGGCGAGCATGCTCAGGGTCGTGGCGACCGGGCGCAGGATGAACAGCCGCGAGATGTTCATGCGCCCTTCTTGGCCTTGTCGGTGACAGTCGCGTCAGTGGTCTTGGCGGCGGATTTGCCTTGCAGCTGTTCGGTCGGGCTGGTGGGCACTTCGGTGCTGTCGTTGACCACTTCCACTTCACTGCCTTCTTTCAGGCGGTCGGTGCCTTCCAGGACCACCCGGTCACCGGCGGCGAGGCCTTCGGTGATGACTGTGTTATCGCCATCGCTGGCGCCGACTTTCAATGCGCGCACGGTGACTTTCTTGTCACCGTCCATGGCGTAGACGAAGGTGCCGTTGGTGCCGAACTGAATCGCTGCCGAGGGCGCGAGCACCACGTCTTTGAGGGTGTCGGCGAGCAGGTGAACGTTGACGAACTGGTTGGGGAACAACGCCTGATCGCGGTTATCGTAGCGCGCCTTGAATTTCAACGTGCCGGTGGTCACGTCGATCTGGTTGTCGAGGCTTTGCAACACGCCGCTGGCCTGGATTTTCATGTCGCCACGGTCCCACGCTTCGACCGGCAGTTTGGCGCCGGTGTGGTAGCGCGCGAGCACGGTATCGAGGCTGTTTTCCGGCAGGGTGAACACCACGCTGATCGGCTGCGTCTGGGTGATGATTGCCAGCGCCGTGGTGTCGTTGGCGGCGACCAGGTTGCCGACGTCGAGCTGACGCAAACCGACACGCCCGGTTATCGGCGCGCGGATCTTGGTGAATTCGAGATTGAGTTTGGCGTCGTTGACCGCTGCCTGATTGGTCTTGACCGTGCCCAGATATTGGCCGACCAGCGCTTCGGCGGTGTCCAGGGTCTGCTTGGCGATACTGTCTTCCTTGAACAGACCGCGATAACGCTGGACATCGACTTGAGCGTTCTTCAGTTGCGCCTGATTCTGCAGCAACGTGCCCTCGGCCTGGAGCAAGGCGTTCTGGTAAGGACGCGGATCGATCTCGGCGAGCAGGTCGCCAGCCTTGACCATCTGCCCTTCCTCGAAAGCAATCTTCATCAATTCGCCGGCCACGCGGCTGCGCACATTGATGGTGTTCAGCGCCGTCACGGTGCCCAGTGCCCGGTAATACAGCGGGAAGTCACCCTTGACCGCCGGGGCTACGCGCACCGGAATCGGCCCGGTCGCGCCGCCAAAGCCTGGACGCATGGCCCCGGACTTGCCCGTGTGCCCCGCCGCCGCTTTCGGTTTTTCGCCCTCTTTCTGGTCAGTGCCGGCGGGCCAGAATTTCCAGCAAACAACGGCGACGACCAACAGGACAAGCAGGCCGAACAGCCAGCGACGGGAACTACGGGACGAGGATTGCATTGAATGATCAACCATTGGGCGCGTGGGCTTCTTTTACGGGAGGCTGAACGATAAGCACTGGCGGGCATTAAGCAAAGCGCCTTTACCGGCAATTTACCTTCGGCTTACGTATCAGGAGGTATATCTAAGGCACTGAAGCACAAATGAAAACGGCCTGGCGAGTGCCAGGCCGTTAACAAATGTAAAAAGCCTTACTTCAGAACAGCGAGGGCTGCGTCGTAGTTTGGCTCTTCGGCGATTTCCTTGACCAGCTCGCTGTGCAGCACGTTGTCGTTTTCATCCAGTACAACAACGGCACGCGCGGTCAGGCCTTTGAGCGGGCCGTCTGCGATGGCTACGCCATAGTTTTCGATGAACTCGGCGCCACGCAGGGTCGACAGGTTCTGGACGTTTTCCAGACCTTCGGCGCCGCAGAAGCGTGCCTGGGCGAATGGCAGGTCAGCGGAGATGCACAACACCACGGTGTTGGCGACTTCGTTGGCCTGGGCGTTGAACTTGCGCACCGAGGTGGCGCAGGTCGGGGTGTCAACGCTTGGGAAGATGTTCAGCACTTTACGTTTGCCGGCGAAGCTCGCCAGGGTCACGTCGGACAGATTGCCCGCCACCAGGGAAAAGGCTGGCGCCTTGGAACCGGCTTGTGGCAGTTGGCCGTTGACTTGAACCGGGTTGCCTTTAAGAGTGACTTG
This sequence comes from Pseudomonas sp. 43NM1, assembly GCF_002836905.1. NCBI lineage: Bacteria > Pseudomonadati > Pseudomonadota > Gammaproteobacteria > Pseudomonadales > Pseudomonadaceae > Pseudomonas > Pseudomonas sp. 43NM1. The sequence goes on from NZ_MKGS01000177.1 coordinate 26,121, forward strand.
AGCCATGAACGGAGTCCTTCTGTTGGAAATATGAAGAGGCCGAAGTTAACCACGAAATGGCCCGACGACCTATGCCCAAACACAAATTGTCATGTGTCGTCGGCTGAATTGGATACAACCTCACTGTTCATTTAAAGAGGCCCAAACCCGATCCCGGGCAACGAGCTGCTGCTGAGTCACCTCAATCGAACCAGGTCGTCAACCCACTGTGGGAGCGAGCTTGTTCGCGATGAGGCGCTCAGCCGCAACAAATCACTCGGATTTGATCTTCAGATACGACTGATGCAGATCCGAAGCCCAGCCGTCGATCACGCTTTTTACGTCATCGGCCTTCATCACCTGGCTGTCGTTGCTCAGCGGCTTGCCGGTGCCCTTGCGCACGACTTGCGCGACTACGCTGTTGTTGCTGCCATCGAGGAACACCGCTTCGGTGGCCAAGGTGGTTTCCTGATCACGAATCCCGCTGGCCGTGCTGACCGCCGCTGCGACCAGAGCAATCGGGATCACTTCATACGGCTTCAAGCCTTCGGTCTTGCTGCTGACTGCGGTAATCGCTGCGCGCAGCACCATCACGCCAGGCCCGGGGCCGGCGGCCAATGGCAGCGATTTACCCAGTTCACGCTTGAGCGCCTGATCGTAGTAGCCGGTGATGCCATTGAGGGTTGCCTGAGGGATTTTCACTGTTGGCTGCGGCTGGGGATACAGCTGGGTCGGCTCGATGTAGACGCTGGTGAATTTGCTTACGTCGAGTTTCGGGTCGATCCAGCGCATGACCTCGGCGCCCGACGGCGACTTGGCTTCCTTGAGTTGGCTGTAGTCCTTGAGAAACCCCGAATACTGGTCGGGCTCGACCACTTTACTGGAGCAGCCGACCACCCCGATCGAGGCGATGCACAGTGTGCTCATCATTAACGCAAGCTTCATGCTGTAACTCCTGTAGAGGATCGTGGCGCGACTGAAAACGCCTAGGTAGTTATAGCTAAAAATCAATAATGTGCCGTGCTCGCTGCGAACTACCCTTGCGGCGTGTGGCTTGGGCCTGGAGAACGGCAAGGTGCCCAGAGCGCAGGTGTCGTTGCAGGGCTGGAAGAAAATGAATATTGGCGATTTGGCGTTGAGGTGATGCGGGGTTGATCCGAAGGCCCCTTCGCGGGCAAGCCTCGCTCCTACGGAGAAGTTTGCGATCCCTGTAGGAGCGAGGCTTGCCCGCGAAGACGTCAGCCCAACCGGCGCAAATCGCTGATCACCACGAAGACCCACTCTTCGCCGCCAACTCGCGCCGACTGTTAGCGCGCATCGCTTTGATCAGCGACACCGTCCCCACCAGCAAAATCGCCGCCGCGAACAGGAAGTCGATGGTATACAGCTGAAAATCCTGCAACGGCCCGACCAGCATCACCCGCACCGCCCCAATTCCCACCAGCGTCGCCAGAAAATCGATACCCGGTTCATCCCGATAAAACACGTGCAGCAGCGGCAGGCAAATCACCAGCAACAGCAGCAACACAATCACCTTGAACGAGCCCTTGCGCTCGACGTTGAACGCGCACTCGTTGGCGGTGTAAGGCTTGTAATCCTCGTCACGCACCAGCGGGGTTTTCTCGTTGATGTACTCGGCGCGGTTGTACTTCTGGGTCGGCGCGAAGGTGTTCGACATTTCCATCAGCGTGGTGATGTGGCGAAAGCGCAGGTCGATGCGTTCGTTGCCCTTGAGGTAATACAGCACCGGTTTGTAGCCGTACCGATAGCTGTCGAAAGGGAAATCACTGGGCCGGCCGTGCACGCTGATCGGGCGCGGTTCAAGTTCGGCATAAGCGCTTTTATTGTCGGCGGCGACGTTACGGCTCAGCGCTTTGATTTTCACCTGTTCGAGAAAAATCGGCGTGGCGCCGTAGGACCATTGCAGCGGTTCCAGGCGCAGGCGCAGTTCGTTGCGACCGAGGTCGTAACGGTTGAACGTGCGCTCGGAGACGATCACCGAGCCGCCGAGCATGAACTCGCCGCGCAGGTTGTTGGTGACGCGCAGGGTCAGTTGATCCTTGCCCAGCGACAACGCCTCGGCGGACGGCGGCGTGCCGCACCACGCTGTGCTGTCGCTGGCGCCGCCCAACTGCCCGTCGCGATTTTCCTGGAACACGTAAAAGTAGCCGCCCCACAACGTCAGCATCAGCAAACCTGCGGTCAGCCCTAAAATCTTCTTGCCGAAACTCACAACGCCAGACTCCCTTTCTGATTTCGTCCATGCAGCGAAAACCGCTGAGTGCGGCGGACTCTATCAAAATGCCAGTACCGGCCCAAGCAGAAACAGCTTTGAGCGGGGTTAATAGAGGGTTGCTTGCAGTGGCAGATTCGCGGCCAGCAGATGGGCTGAATGGGGAACCGCTATCGCGAGCAAGCTCGCTCCCACAGGGGTTTTGCCGTGGCTGACATCGGCGGTGCGGCACGCATTTGATGCGCGATTGTGGACGTGCAGCGCAGCGCATTACAGGCCCAGCGTTACGCGAGAAAAAGCGTATCAGAGCGTGTCAAATGGCCGCAGGACTGACTGAAATCTGATCCGCATAAATCGGCTTTTCCTGAGTCTGTTTTGTTTCCAGCGAGGTTTCTACAGTGCAGCCCATGCCAGACCGGGTGGCCTGGCAAGACTCTGCATGGATGAATTGACCATGAGCACAGCAACAATCGGGCGGGCCGGCGAGGCCTACAACTACAAGGTCGTCCGCCAATTTGTCGTGGCAACCATTATCTGGGGCGTGGTCGGCATGGCCATGGGCGTGTTTATCGCCTCGCAACTGGTCTGGCCGCAAATGAACCTCGACCTGCCGTGGACCACGTTCGGCCGCTTGCGTCCGCTGCACACCAGCCTGGTGATTTTCGGTTTCGCCGGCAGCGCGCAATTCGCCGCCAGTTACTACGCGGTGCAGCGTACCTGCCAGGTGCGGCTGTACTCGGACAAACTCGCCGCGTTCACTTTCTGGGGCTGGCAATCGGTGATCGTGATCATGCTGATCAGCTTGCCGCTCGGCTACACCACCACCAAGGAATACGCCGAAATCGAGTTCTCCGGCGCAGTGTGGATGACCGTGGTCTGGGTTGCCTACGCCATCGTGTTTTTCACCACGGTGGTGCAACGTAAAACCAAGCACATCTACGTCGGCAACTGGTTTTTCGGCGCGTTCATCGTGGTGATCGCGATGCTGCACGTGGTCAATCACTTGTCGATTCCGGTGGGCTGGTTCAAGTCCTACCCGGTGTATTCCGGCGCCACCGACGCCATGGTGCAGTGGTGGTACGGCCACAACGCGGTGGGCTTTTTCCTCACCACCGGCTTCCTCGGCATGATGTATTACTTCGTGCCGAAACAGGTCGGGCGGCCGGTGTATTCCTATCGGTTGTCGATCGTGCATTTCTGGGCGCTGATCACCTTGTACATCTGGGCCGGCCCGCACCATTTGCACTACACGGCGCTGCCGGACTGGGCGCAATCGCTGGGCATGGCCATGTCGCTGATCCTCCTGGCGCCGAGCTGGGGCGGGATGATCAACGGCATGATGACGCTCTCAGGCGCCTGGCATAAATTGCGCACCGACCCGATCCTGCGTTTCCTCGTGTTGTCATTGGCCTTCTACGGCATGTCGACGTTCGAGGGACCGATGATGGCGATCAAAACCGTCAACGCCCTCTCCCACTACACCGACTGGACCATCGGCCACGTGCATGCCGGCGCGCTCGGCTGGGTGGCGATGATCACCTTCGGCGCGATCTACCACATGGTGCCGAAAGTCTTCGGCCGCGAGCAGATGTTCAGCACGCCGCTGATCAACCTGCACTTCTGGCTCGCGACCATCGGCACCGTGTTGTACATCGCCTCGATGTGGGTCAACGGCATCACCCAGGGCCTGATGTGGCGCGCGATCAACGACGACGGCACGCTGACTTACTCCTTCGTCGAAGCCTTGCAAGCCAGCCATCCGGGCTTCGTCGTGCGCTTCGCCGGCGGCGTGTTCTTCCTCAGCGGCATGCTGCTGATGGCCTACAACACCTGGCGCACCGTGCGCGTCGCCGACGTGGCGATGGCCGAACGCGAAGCGCAGATCGCCTGAGGTTTGCGATGATCGAGACAGTGCTGAATATGTTGGGCGTCGTCGGTTTTTGGCTGGCGATCGAATATTGCCTCAAGCACCAGACGCCCGAGAGCCTTGAGGACGCGAGCCTGATGCCCTTCGCCGACGACCCGGAAGTGGCGCGCCGAGTTGAGCTGGCGACGGGCAAAAAAGTCCACGCGGTGGCGCCGGAGGAAGCGAAACCGGGCTGGGGGAATATCGAGATGTGACTGCGCGCGTATCGGACGCGCGACTGGGCGGTGAGCGGCACGTCGATGGAAGACGCTCGTTTGTGGACGTTGGATTGGTCTAGAATCCGTCCATTGAAAACAGGGAAGTCTCAATATGAGTGGAAAACCAGCGGCGCGTGTCACCGATCCAACGAGTTGCCCGCTGCCGGGGCATGGCACTAACCCCATCGCCAGCGGTTCGAGTGATGTGTTCTTCGACGGTCTGGCGGCGGCGAGAAAAAGCGATAAATGCACCTGCGGCGCCGCCATTGTCGGCGCCGTTTCGCAGACGGTGTTCATCAACGGACTGAATGCAGCAGTGGTCGGCAGCACCGGTGATCACGGCAGTGTGGTCGTCGGCGGCTCCGGAACGGTGATTATTGGCGACAGCGTGGTGAACGCTCCGGTGAGTGCTGTCAAGGCAATGGCCGCGACTGCCCTCGCCGCAGGTGCTGCATATGC
>NZ_MKGS01000178.1:0-30535 GCF_002836905.1 Pseudomonas sp. 43NM1
GCTGTGGCGACCCCGGCTCAGTCATTCCAGGTGGCGGCCGAACGCCAGCAACGTTTCGCGCTGGACCGTGGCAGCAATGCCGTCGCGATCGGCAGCGAGCGCTCGTTCAATGGTCGCGGCATGTTGCTGGCCAACCCGCACTTTCCCTGGATCGGCGGGATGCGCTTCTATCAGATGCACCTGACCATACCCGGCAAACTCGATGTGATGGGCGCCGCATTACCCGGCCTGCCGATGATCAACATCGGTTTCAACCAGCATCTGGCGTGGACCCACACGGTTGATTCATCCAAGCATTTCACCCTGTATCGCCTGCAACTCGATCCTGAGGATTCGACGCGTTATCTGCTGGATGGCAAATCCTTGCCGCTGGATAAACAGACCTTGACCGTCAACGTCAAACAGCCGGACGGCCAGATCAAACCGATGTCGCATGTGGTCTACAGTTCGGCGTTCGGCCCGGTGGTGCAGTGGCCCGGCAAGCTCGATTGGGACAATAAATTCGCCTACAGCCTGCGCGACGCCAACCTGGAAAATGATCGGGTGCTGCAGCAGTGGTATTCGATGAACAAAGCCACCAGCCTCAAGGAATTGCAGGCCTCGGTGCACAAGATTCAGGGCATTCCGTGGGTCAATACGCTGGCCGCCGACGACCAGGGCCAGACGCTTTACATGAACCTCTCGGTGGTGCCGAACGTCAACGCCGAGAAACTGGCCAAGTGCAGCGATCCGCGCGCCGGCTTGCAGATGATCGTGCTCGACGGCTCCAACAGTGAGTGCGCCTGGGACATCGATCCGAATGCTGCGCAAAAGGGCATTTATGCCGCGGATAAATTGCCGCAGTTGTGGCGCAACGACTATGTACAGCACTCCAACGATTCCGCGTGGCTGGCCAACCCGGCGCAACCACTCACCGGTTTTTCGCCGTTGATCAGCCAGGACAGCCAACCGCTGGGGCTGCGTTCGCGTTTTGCTCTGGATCGTCTGGCATCGTTGAACAAGGCTGGGCCGGTGGCCGCTGCGGATTTGCAGCGCATGGTGATGGATGATCAGGTGTATCAGGCGACGCAAGTGATGCCGGATCTGCTGCAGTTCTGTAGCGCCGGTCTGGGCGCAGACGCCGCAACACTGGCGCCGGTGTGTGCCAGCTTGAAAGCGTGGGACAGTCGGGCAAATCTCGACAGTGGTCTGGGTTTGGTGCATTTCCAGAACGTCATGAGAGCATTGCAGCAACGTCCTGACATCTGGCGCGTGGCGTTCGACCCAAAAGATCCGCAACACACGCCGCACGGTTTGGCGTTCGAGCGGCCGGAAGTGGCCACCGCCATTCGTCAAGCGATGCAAGCGTCGCTTGAGTTGACGACAAAAATGGGCCTGAAACCTGACAGTCACTGGGGTGACATTCAAGTGGTCAGCAGCGGTGGCCAGCAAACGTCCATCCATGGTGGACCGGGTACGCTGGGCATTTACAACGCGATCCAGAGTGTTCCGCGCGCCGACGGCAAACTTGAAGTGGTCAGCGGCACCAGCTATCTGCAGGTGGTGACTTTCGATGAAAAAGGCCCGCAGGCTCAAGGATTGCTGGCGTTCTCGTTGTCGAGCGATCCGGCGTCGAAGTATTCACGGGACCAGACGCAGGCGTTCTCGAACAAACAACTGAGTGTGCTGCCATTCACCGAGCAGCAGATCAAGGCTGATCCGCAGTATCAAGTGCAGACGATTCGCGAATCGGATGAGAAAGCCGGGAAGGTAGCCAAGCAGTAACGGACATTCTGCTGGCAGCAACAACGAAGGCCGCACCCCTCACGGGTTGCGGCCTTCAGCCTTTTGGCGTTTGTTGCGGGATCGAATTGAGCACCGGGTTGCCGTTCTCATTGCGCGTCAGGTAAACCGGCAGAACCCGGGGCAGGGTGGCCACAAGGTTGTTCAATTCTTTGATGTTGTAGATGCCGCCGAGGCGGATTGCTGCGGTGCTTTTATCAGCCACCATCACCGGTTTGCTCAGGTAACGATTGATCAGTGGCAATGCATCGCTGAGTGGCAGGTCATCGAGTACCAGTTTGCCGCTGCGCCATGCCAGGGAGTTGTCGTTGGCGTAGGTCTGGCTGATCTGCGGCATGTAGTCGCCATGCCGATAACGCGCCTGCATCGCCGGCCCCAGACGCAAACCGTCGCCGGCCAGCGCATTGTTGCTGCTGACCAGCACCGAGCCTTCGATCAGATTGACCCTGACTTGATCCTCGTACAGCCAGACGTTGAATTTGGTCCCGGTCACGCGAATCCGGCCTTCACCGGCCTTGACGGTAAATGGGCGGGCCATGTCGTGGGTGACACTGAAAAAGGCTTCACCTTTTTTCAGTCTCACTCGGCGCTCATTCTTGTAATTGGTGAAGGTCAGTTCGCTGTTCAGGTTCAGCTCGACCTGACTGCCATCGCCCAAGGTCACCTGCCGGACATTGTCGCTGGCTTCAAAATGCTGATACGCGTCAGGCAGCCATCCCAGGTTCCAGCCGGTGTACGCCGCCAGCGGCAAGGCCACGGCGCAGACGGCTGCGGCAATGCCGAAGGTCCGCCACGGTGTCGCAGCTTTGGTGGATGACAACGGTGGCGCGGATGCAGCACGCGGCAGTTCTCCGGCAACATCCCAGATTTCCAGCATCGCGTCGTATTCGAACGCGTGCAGCGGATCGGCAGCGCGCCATTGCTCGAACGCCCGACGCTCGGCGTCAGTGCAGTCGGTGGCGTGCAGACGCATGCACCAATGCGCAGCGGCATCGGTAATGGCGTCGAATTCGGCTTCCGAGTAGGTGTGTTCGGTCATTGACTCATCCTGATTTGCTGCATTCTAACCTCGCGCGCTGCGTGGCGAGAACATCCGTCATGGCATTTACCCATCAAAGTGGAACTTATTTTTCCGCCAAAGGCCCTAAAAAATGGACGTTACGAAGAAGTAACCATAAATGGAGTGAAAAAATGATCAAGAAAACCTTTGCCACCCTGATTGCTGCCGCGACTCTGCTGACTGCCGGTGCGGCCATGGCCGACCGCCCGGGCGCTGGCTGGATCACCATCGAGAAAGCCATTGAAGTGGCGAAAACCAAAGCCGGTTATGTCGAGCTCTATGAGATAAGCGCCGACGACGACGGCTATTGGAAAGGCGAGGGCCGCAAGGCCGACGGCGTGGTGTATGAATTCCGCATCGACGGCGCCTCCGGCAACATCCTGCGCGACCAGAAAGACTAAACCCTGCAGGGCACTGCCAACGCAGTGCCCTGAACCCGCTGCCGGACTTACGGCGTGGTGCTGTGAAGGTGTCTTCCCAGATGGCTGATCAGCCACGCCACCGAATCGGCATTGCCCAGTTGCACCGCCAGTCTCACCCTCGAATCCGCCATGAAAGCTGCACGAGCGTCGTCAAGATCGGTTTTACCGGTCAGCGCGAAGACGCGCGCCAGCGCGCGATCGCTTTCCTCATAACTGGTGTCGCCGAGGTCCTCGATACTCTGGGTCACCGGATTGATCACCGTGAACAGGCGCGTCAGCGGACAGCTTTTGGATAGCGCATTGAGCTGGATATCCTCCAACGTATCGCGCAGCGCTTTTGCTCGAGGACTCGATGTTTCGATCAGATCGGAAAACGGTCGATAGGCTTCGAGGTAGGCAATGTCTTCGGTCTTGCAGGCAATGTGCGAAAGCTCATGAATCAGCGTGGACGCACGGGCGTGGGCACTGATCGGGAATGCCACATCGGTCATATAGTTGCGGTAGTGATCGAGCTTGGGAAAGAAGAACTTGTTGGCCAAGTAGATCTTTTTCAGCGGATCGGCCGGCACCGCGAACGCGAAGACAAACTCCGAGTCTTCATGAACTCGACCGACCACAAAACGCTTCGACTTCACGTGCCGCAAGCTCGGGTCCAGCAGCGCTCCGAAGATGTCCAACAGCACTTTTTCAATCGCTGCCGTGTGCTCGGGCAGCACCGCGGGTACACCCAGAAAGTTTTGGATGAGCTGATGAACCGGTGTCACTGCTGCGGTTGGGTTTTTCAGCAGTTGCAGATTGCGAAAACTGTTCCAGGCGTAATGAGTCGCCAGATCCAGCCCTTCATTGATCAAGCGCGCCCTGACGGGGAATAGTCGTTGAATGGCGCTCATCCCGTCAGCTTCGACGTTCATCCCTTGGCTTACGATGTCCCATGTCCTCAGCCGCCCGAACAAGTTATAACGCGGCGGTTGTTCAACGGCGTCCAGCACCCATTGCTGCGCAGGATTACGCACCACCAGAGGCCCTTTGGTTTTGCTCGTGGCGTCGATGACGGGAATGAACCAGCGCGCAGCCTGCTGATCGAGCGGATAAACCTTGCCCGCGATCGGCGCGTAGCGTTGTTGAGTCACTGGATCGGTGTAGAGCGCCAATTTGCTGTCCAGCGTCAGGGCACTCAAGTCGACTTCGGTGTTTTCGTAACGTTGTAAACGCGTGCGCTCGGGCGCGGTAGTGTCGACTGGCTGCCAGGGCGCAGAGACATCGCCTGGGGAAGTTGGCGCTGGTTCACGACTTTCCATTGAGCCGCGCAGTGTCACCAGTTGCGCGATCCCATGGATGAAACTCCTTACCGCAGGACCCCAGCGGTGCGCCTGCAGTTGCTCCGCCGATGTCTTGATCTCGCGATAACTGCGCCACACGGCGACCGGATAAGCGAGCTTGCCCGAGACGAAGGTCAACGCTTCTGACAGGTCTTCGCCCAATACACGTTTGATGGTTTCCCATTCAATTTGCCCGTCGTTGTTCGACTGACAGCCCAGCAGTCTGGCCAGAAGCAGGGCGTTGTCATTGAACAGTTGCTTGAACAATGACCCGCTGATGGGGCTCGACGCCAAGCCGACCGGCGCACCGGTGGTGGCAGTCAGGCAATTTTTGCACAGCAACCGATCTGATGCCGGCAAGCTGTCGAGGACCCAGCGCTGCAACGCGCCTGCAGTTTTCAGCTCGGCCAGCAAAGCGCTGTGGTTTTCATATTCCCTCAAACTGTGTTCAGCGCTGTAGGGCGCCAAAAGCACCAGCGGCCCTTGCGACGGGTCTTTTCGGCCGATCAGGTAAACCCCCGGCACTTTGATCGCCGACACCAGCGTTGCGCCCATCAGCTCCAGCGGGCGAATGAGCGCATCGGTGCCTGGCACCGCGTCACGAGCGATCGCATCGGGCATGTCCATGACCTGCCGTACTAGCTCAAATCCGCTTTGGCTCAGGCGTTCCTGAAGCTTTTCCGCATGCGCGTAGTGCATCAATTGCCAGGGCAACTGGGCGTTGAACAGTTTTTTAGAGGCGACGGCGTCGGCATTCGAATCGGCGAATGCGTTGTTCAGTTCGGTGCGCTGATGTTCACCCAGCTTGAGGTTGCGCAGCAGGTTTTTCACGTAGGCCTGATCAATCGCGGCAGGCAATGCAGTGCGAGTCAGCGACAGCGCTTTGAAACTGAGCGTCTCCAACTCTTTCAGGTGAATCAAGGCAAAGGCTGGCAAGGTCTGCGTTCGGGCGGCGGAGGTCGCGCCGGCAATGATCTGAATTTCTATCGTGTCCGGATCAATCGCGTGTCCGTCGGCCACAAGTTGTTTTTGCAGCTCGTGATGAGCTGTGCGCTGCAGGGTTCGAACTGCGCAAAGGTAATCCTTGTCGTCTCGCGCGTGGTTCAAATACTGCCCGAGCAATTCGCAGTGGAGGATTTGATCTTCGATTGAGGCATTGGCCAGCCACGTCGGAATGGCCTGCCGAGTGATCAGCGATTGGGCGATCTCCGTGGCCCGTGTCAAACCGGTTTTCGGCACCCTCAGCGCGGTCAGGCTGAGCAGGTCGGCGCGTTGTGTGGCCGGCAGATTTTCAGCGAGTACGCGCTCGACCGCGGTTTTATCGAGGCGAACATGCGGTTGTTGCAGGTGTTCGAGAAAATCCCCGTGAATCAGTTGCAGCGGCGCCAGCGTCAATGCGCGACCGGGGAGGCGCTCGTCGCGCTGCAGATTCTCTACCAGCGCCGGGCGATCAAGTTCGCTGAGTAAACGTTTTTCGAGTTCAGCCAGCATCGGTTGCAGCGACGCAAAGCCTTCAAACCCGAGCGCTGGAGTCCAGAGAATGGTGTTGCCGGAATGCTCAGGGTCGAGTCCACCGCGTTCGGTCAGCACAAAACAACTGGCCAGTTTCAGGTGCTCCTTGGCATTGGCACTCTGCAGTTCCAGCGCAAAAACATCTGGCAAAAAACCATTCAGTGCGGCGCGTTGCAGGCGCACCGGCGTCTCGAGCACGGTCTGGATAATCGCTTGCTGCACCGGGCTGAGCGTGCGCGCCAGGGTTCGCAACTTGAGTTCGCTGCGCAGGGCAGTCGACAAGGTATGGGAAAACTTCGGTTTCAGCAGTTCAAGCGAACTGTGAACGCTGGCTTGTGCTTGCTCGATGGTGGTGACTGTCGGCGCTATCGCCGGATGCTTTTCCAGTTGTTGTTCCAGCGCGTATTCAACGCTGTTCAATAGCGCCAATTGCTGTTTCGCTGAGTCGGCGCGGATCGTCGCCGGTTGCGCTTTCCAGCGTTGATCGGCGCGGGTGCTCCAGCGGCCATTGGTTTGCAGGTCGAGCAAGCGACGGTCGAGCATGGCGCGCACGTCCAGTGCGCTATCGAGCAACGCATAGGGATCAAGTACCCCGGCGCTGTCGCGAAAACGGCTGAGGGCATAGCCCAGATTCTGCAATTGTTTGCCGATAATGTCGGCGATCAGGTTCTGGAACACCGGACCGCTGACCGGCGCAGCGACGATCGCCCGTTCCTGCGACTCCAGCTTCAAGTAGGTTTCGCGCTCTTCCAGCGACAGAAAGTTGAACAGATTATCGTCGTGACCCTCGCTTTTCATCATGCTCAGCAAGGTGTTTTTGATTTGCCCCAGGTCGCCGCTGGTTTCCACACCTCTTGACTGGGTGTACAGGAACGCGCTGGTTTTGCCGGTGTCGATCAGCAAGGTCGAGGCCAGGGTGACGAAGTGTTTGAGCGGCGCGGTGACACGCACTTTTTCGATTTTCACCGGGTCGCTGGTCACCGGCAAACCGTCGGTGCCGGCCAAACTGACCTCCATCAAACGCAAGTATTCCTCGGTCGTCAGTACGGCTTTCTGGCGTTTGAGCAACAGGTCGACGCAAAAGGTATCGCGCAGGCTGTCGGCGAAAAACTCCGCGCGTGACAGACCGTTGGCCATCGGACTGTTCCAGAAGGTTTCAAGCAGACTGCGCAGATGCGGCGTCAGGCTTTGCGCAATCTGCGTCAACGCGGTTTCCCACGCCTGATTGTCGGCGGTGCTGCTCGCACCGTGTGCAGGATGAACGAAGATTCGCGTATCGCCGTCCGGCCATTGATTGTTCAGATAGAAATGCAGCACGGCTTCGTGCAATGACAACGAGGACAAACGGCGTTTGGGATCATGGCTGCCGTCAAAGCTTTCCATCCGGGTTTTGCGCTGGTCGAGCGCCGGGAAACGTTTGCCCAGCGCAGTTTTGAACACGTCATCGAGCATCGAGCGCAGGCTCGGGAATCTCAGCAGCTCGGCCAGCATCGCCGTGATGTTCTGTTGTTGATTGCGCTCGATAACCGTTTCCTGATCCTCGAAGACCGCACCGTCGATGGTTTGCGTGGAAACACTGAGTGTTTGCGCGGCGAGGGCGGTGCGGCGCTGGTCGATTGACAGGTAGCGCAGCAATTCGCGTTTGCCGCTGGTTTCGCCCAACCAGCGCTCCAGAGCGCTGGTGAGATCGGCCATGTCGGCGTATTTGATCAGGCCTTTCCATGGTGTGTAGAGGATCACTTCGCCATCGTCGGGTTTGCTCAGCGAGAACGCGCCGGCGAGGGGAATCGGCGTGCCGTTGTCCGGGGTCAGCAACAGTTGTTGGCTGAGCATCCCGGGCGTGTGCGCCACGCGGGCGGCATGGGTGGCCAGGTAAACAGCCTTTAGCCATTTGAGATCGCCAGTGGTCAATTGCAGGGCTTTTTCTCGGTCGCCGGGTTGCTTGGCATTGGCCGCCAGTTCGGCCTCGTCAAAAAAATAGGGGAGCGGGGGAGCTGTCATGGTTTTTCCTCAATGTGCCGATCTCGGCGGATGGGATGAGGAAAAACGTTACGGCCGCTGCGCGAGTGCCGTGCGGTACATATTGCTTGAGCCGGAGTTTTTTCCAGGCTTGACAGAAGGCCTGCGCAACAGCGCTTAATCGGCGCACGTTTTCTCGGTTGCCGCCCAGCCGTTTCAGCCTGTAGCCCGCACTCAATAATAAAACTGGAGCCTCAGATGACCGCAGCACCTGTCACTTCGAACACGCAAACCTTGGATTTCGTTGCACTGGTCGAATTGCTCGAACAGATTTTCGTCCGCCACGGCACCTCGGCCGATGTCGCCAAGACCCTGGCCCTGAACTGCGCCGGTGCCGAACGCGACGGCGCCCACAGCCATGGCGTGTTTCGCATTCCCGGTTATGTCTCGACGCTCAACAGCGGTTGGGTCGATGGCCAGGCTGTGCCGGTGGTCGAAGACGTGGCGTCGGGTTTTGTCCGGGTCGATGCGGCCAATGGCTTCGCCCAACCGGCGCTATCCGCCGCGCGTGCGTTGTTGGTGGAAAAGGCCCGCAGCGCCGGAATTGCGGTGTTGGCGATCCGTAACTCGCACCATTTCGCCGCGCTGTGGCCGGACGTTGAGCCCTTTGCCTATGAAGGTCTGGTGGCGCTGAGCGTGGTCAACAGCATGACCTGCGTGGTCCCGCACGGCGCCGACCGGCCGCTGTTCGGCACTAACCCGATTGCGTTTGCGGCGCCAAGGGCTGGCGGCGATCCGATTGTTTTCGACTTGGCCACCAGCGCCATCGCCCATGGCGACGTGCAGATTGCCGCGCGCAAGGGCCAGCGTTTGCCGGCAGGCATGGGCGTGGACAGCCTCGGCCAACCGACCGAGGACCCGAAAGCGATTCTTGAGGGCGGCGCGTTGCTGCCATTCGGCGGGCACAAGGGTTCGGCGTTGTCGATGATGGTCGAGTTGCTGGCGGCGGCGTTGACCGGTGGGAATTTTTCCTTCGAGTTCGATTGGTCGAACCATCCGGGGGCGAAGACCCCGTGGACCGGGCAATTGCTGATCGTGATCGACCCGAGCAAAAGTGCCGGACAGGATTTCGCTCAGCGCAGCGAAGAACTGGTGCGGCAGATGCACGGCGTTGGGTTGAAGCGGTTGCCGGGCGATCGGCGTCATCAGCAACGCGCCAAATCGGCCGCCGAGGGCATTACGCTGGAAGCTGAAGTGCTCGCCAACCTGCGAGAACTGGCAAACCCATAACCCAAAAGTAACCGCAAATTCATGTAGCAGCTGCCGAGCCCCGCGAGGCTGCGTCCGACAGCGCCGCCATCGCCAAACCTTGCGAGGGCTGCGCACTCTACGCAGCCTCGCGGGGCTCGGCAGCTGCTACAGGATCGGGTGTAATGTATTTGGGCATAAAAAAGGCGAGCATTGAGCTCGCCTTTTTTAGTGCCGGACGCTGTTAACGGCGACCGAGCAGCAAACCGACCACCAGGCCGAAACCGGCGGAGATAGCCACGGTCTGCCATGGATGGCCACCGATGTAGCTTTCAGTGGCTTCGACCGCAGGCTTGGTGCGCTCGCGAACGCTGGACACCGATTCCAGGGCCAGTTGCAGCTTCTGGGCAACTTGCCCACGCAAGGTGTCGGCTTCTTCGCCAACCAGCGACGCGCTGCTTTTCAGCAATTTGTCCGATTCTTCGATCAGCGCCTGCAGCTCGCTGAATGCCTGGTCCTTGATTTGGTCTGCGGCGGTTTGTACTGGGGTTTTGCGGGCCATTGAGTAACTCCTTGCGGATAAGTGGGCAGTGAACAATGGAGTCTTGGGCAGTTGAAAAAGTTGCAGGGAATTTGCGATCTCGTAGGTCGGAGAGCAAATTCGGGGTCAGAAGAATCCCTTCCAAGGTGTAAGATGTCGCCATTTACGCAGCAGGTATTTTCCCATGAGTTTCAATCTGGCCGACAAACCCCTCGCCGAGCGCGCTGCGCTTGAAGATGAAAAGTCTCGTCTTTTCGACCTCTGGCAAAGCAACCTGGGCAAGTCCAAGGGCGAAGCCGCGCGATTGTTTGGTGAGCGCTCCAAGCGCAAAGGCAAGTGGGCCGAATGGGTCCGCGCCGAGCTCGACACGATGTCGCCGCCGGAATTTGCCAACATGGTGCGCAGTGAAGTGAACCGCTTGATGGCTGCTAAATAATTTGCACTGGTGACAGCGCATGGCTTGCCCGCGATGGCGGTCTCAGGTCCGCCATCGCGGGCAAGCCTTGCTCCCACACCGCGCTTTGCTATAGAGGTTTGGCGAAGCTTGCGATGATCGCTTCGCGTACTTTCAGCACCACCGGGTCGAGTTGCGTACTGGTGCGCCAACCCAGTTCAATCGGGTAACGCGGCAGGGCCAGCGGGCAGGGCAGCAGCGCCAACCCGCTAAGCGCAGCGATGCTTTCTGCGGCGTGTGCCGGAATGGTTGCCACGGCGTGGCTGCCCTTGAGCAGATATGGCAACCCTGCAAAATGCGTGGTCGACGCGCACACCCGCCGACTCAAACCCAGCGCCGCCAAACCCTCATCGGTGATCCCGATAAATCCTCCCGACGACACCAGAATGTGTTCCCGCTCAATAAACTCGTCCAGGCTCAAGCTCTGCTGTCCGTCAGCCAGACTGATCGGGTCCACCAGACACCGATAACCGCCTTCACCGAGCACCTGCCGGCTGAGCAATCGCTCGGTCAGCCCGCCCGCCGTAATCGCCAGGTCGATGCTGCGATCAAGCAAGGCATGGGCGACGATCTGGCTGTGCGTCTGACGGAAAATCAGGCGCAGCTTCGGCGCGCTCAGCGCAATCTGCTCGATCAGCCGCCGCCCGTAAGCAATCTCGAAATCATCCGACAGGCCCACGGTCACCGAACGACCCTCGTAGTGATGGGCCGCCGGGTCGATCATCGCCAGGCTCTGCCGGCATTTATTCAGCGCATCGCTGACCACTGGTTTCAGCTGATTGGCCCGCAACGTCGGGGCCAAACCACGCCCGGTGCGCACAAACAATTGATCGCCATACAACTCGCGCAAACGTCGCAATGCTGCACTGACGGCTGATTGCGTCACGCCCAGACGCAACGCCGCGCGGCTGGCGCTGGACTCTTCGTGCAGCGCCTCGAAGACTTTCAGCAGGTTGAGATCGACGTTGGCGATATTCATAAGGTTCATATCATTCAGCAATGAACGGGGCTTTATCGATGATCGGGTCACGGCTGACAATCAGCAACACCTTATTGCCCCGGAGTAACCGCGATGCCCAAATCAATCGTTGCCGCCCTGCAAATCGGCGCCTTGCCCGGTGGCAAGGAACACACCCTCGAACAGATCCTGTCGTGGGAAAACGCCATCCGCGAATCCGGCGCGGCGTTGGTGGTGATGCCCGAAGCGTTGCTCGGCGGTTATCCGAAAGGCGAGGGGT
Source organism: Pseudomonas sp. 43NM1 (assembly GCF_002836905.1). Taxonomy (NCBI): domain Bacteria; kingdom Pseudomonadati; phylum Pseudomonadota; class Gammaproteobacteria; order Pseudomonadales; family Pseudomonadaceae; genus Pseudomonas; species Pseudomonas sp. 43NM1. The sequence continues at coordinate 11,536 of NZ_MKGS01000178.1, forward strand.
TCGGCACGCAATTGGGTTACCGCTTGCCGGAGGGCCGCGAGGCGTTTGCGCGCTATTTTGCCAACGCCATCGACGTGCCGGGCGCGGAGACCGAAGCATTGGCCGGGCTGTCGGCACGCACCGGGGCCAATCTGGTGATCGGCGTGATCGAGCGTGCAGGCAGCACGCTTTATTGCACTGCGCTGTACTTCGACCCGTCCGCTGGCTTAGTGGCCAAACACCGCAAACTGATGCCGACCGGCACCGAACGGTTGATCTGGGGCAAGGGCGATGGCTCGACCTTGCCGGTGCTCGATACTCAGGTCGGGCGGTTGGCGGCGGCGGTGTGCTGGGAAAACATGATGCCGTTGCTGCGCACCGCGATGTACGCCAAAGGCGTCGAGGTGTGGTGCGCGCCGACCGTGGATGAGCGCGAGATGTGGCAAGTGAGCATGCGCCATATCGCCCATGAAGGCCGCTGTTTTGTGGTCAGCGCGTGCCAGGTGCAGGAGTCGCCGCAAGCGCTGGGCGTGGAGGTGGCCAACTGGCCGGCAGATCGGCCGTTGATTGCTGGCGGCAGCGTGATCGTCGGGCCGATGGGCGATGTGCTGGCCGGGCCGTTACGCGGTGGGCCGGGATTGTTGACGGCACAGATCGACACAGATGAACTGGTGCGCGCGCGATATGACTTCGACGTGGTCGGGCATTACGCGCGGCCGGATGTGTTCGAGTTGGCGGTGGATCAACGGGCAAAACCTGGGGTGCGGTTTACCGAATAACCCTCGAATACCTCACTCCAGTGGGAGCATGGCTTGGCGGCTGGTTACCAGGTGGCTGCGGAGGATCCCGGCAGACTCAGCTTGCCGGTATCGACAAAGCGCATCGTCCCGAACAACCCGCCCGCCAGTTTGCCGCGCAGCACGTAGGGCAGGTTGTCGAGGGTTTGCGTCTGGCTCAGACCGAGGGTCTGGCGCAGCACGGAAAACGCCGAAACGCTCACCGGCACAATCAACACGGCTTCGGAGAAGCGCGCAATCGTCCCCGATTGATCGCTGACGCCGGAGGCCAATGGCCGGCCGTTGACCTCCAGGTCCAGCGCTACGCCGTTGTAGTCAATCGCGGTTTCATTGGGGTTTTGCACGCGAATCTTCACCGCGAAACGCACTTCCAGTTCCTGACTTTGCAGCGGTTCGATGCCGACCACGTTGATGTTCAGCGGGTCGCGGTTGGGGAACAGCGCGCAGGCGCTCAACGAGAGCAACAGCAGGGAAAGGGTCAAAGCTAAAATTCTGCGCATCGCGAACTCTCGACATGGAAAAAGGACTGAGCCGCCAGCTAATCAAACCTGGCGGTTCATCTGTGCGACCACGTTCACTGTGAGGCGTTCGCTGCAGGCTGTCACGGGTTCATCATCGCGCTCAGCGGTTGGCGCCAGTTGCGGATTCCGTAGCGTGCGGGTTTTCCATGACTTGCAGGATCGATGCTTCCGGGTCGAAATCATCCTCTTCCAGCTCCATGAACTCCTCCGGCAGGAACATGTTGAGGAGGATTGCGCAGAGCGCGCCCACGGTGATCGGCGATTCGAAAATGTTGTGCAACGCCAGCGGCAATTCGCGCAGCACTTCCGGGACCGCCGCGATGCCCAGGCCCATGCCCAGAGAAATCGACACGATCAGCATGTTGCGCCGATGCAGGCCAGCCTCGGCGAGGATCTTGATCCCGGCCACGGCGACGGTGCCGAACATCACCAGTTCGGCGCCGCCGAGCACCGGTTTCGGCATCAATTGCAGCACCGCGCCGATCATCGGGAACAACCCCAGCAGCACCAGCAGCCCGGCAATAAAGAACGCCACGTAACGGCTGGCGACGCCGGTCAGTTGGATCACGCCGTTGTTCTGCGCAAAGGTCACCATTGGCATGCTGTTGAACACTGCCGCCATGGCCGAGTTGAGGCCGTCGGCGAGCAGGCCGGATTTGATCCGGCGAATGTAAATCGGACCTTTGACCGGTTGCCGGGAAATCATCGAGTTGGCCGTCAGGTCACCCGCAGCTTCCAGCGGCGACACCAGGAAAATCACGGCGATTGGCACAAACGCGACCCAATCGAAGTTGAAACCATATTTGAACGGCACCGGCACGCTCATCAGCGGCACGGCGGGCAGGTTGGCGAAATCGACGTCGCCCATCAACCACGCGACAACGTAGCCCAACGTCAGGCCAATGACGATGGCGCCGAGGCGCAGGAACGGCACGTCGACCCGGTTCAACACCACGATAGTGCCGAGCACCAGCGCCGCCAGCGCCAAGTGATGGCTGGCGCCGAGGTCCGGCACGCCGAAGCCGCCGGCGATGTCGGTCATCGCGACTTTGATCAGCGACAGGCCCATCAACGTGATGATGGTGCCGGTGACCACGGGCGTGATCAGCATGCGCAGTTTGCCGATGAACTGGCTCAGCACCACTTCGATAAACGCGGCGAAGAAGCACACGCCGAAGATCGTCGAAAGAATCTCATCGGTGCCGCCGCCCCGCGCCTTGACCATGAACCCGGCGCTGAGGATCACGCTGATAAACGAAAAACTGGTGCCTTGCAGGCAGAGCAAACCGGAACCCACCGGGCCGAAGCGCCGCGCCTGAACGAACGTGCCCAACCCGGAAACAAACAGCGCCATGCTGATCAGGTACGGGATTTCGCTTTGCAGGCCCAGCGCGCCGCCCATGATCAGGGTCGGTGTGATGATCCCGACAAAACTCGCCAGCACGTGTTGCAGCGCGGCAAACACCGTGGCGGTCAGGTGCGGGCGGTCATTTAGGCCGTAGATGAGGTCGGAACGGGGCTGGGGTTTTGCATGTTCGGATGAGGTCACGAGAAAAGCGCCAGGGGCCAGGTCAGAAAATGGAGGCGCAGGATGCCAGAAAAATCAGATTTTGGTGTGCCTGATGAACGTTCCTGCGCTCAGCGAGGGAATGCAGCCGGGGACGCTCGGCGTCACGTTGGAACGCAGAGCGTCCCTTGAGGCATTCCCAAACCGCGTTCGCCGGGTTCGCGACTGCTTCGCCGCCGAACGGGGGCGAGCCCCCTCGCCACAGGGTGCCTTTGCATTCAGGTGAATGCTGCGAGCAAGTCCTCTTCAAATGCTTTCTGCGCATCCCCCGGCACTTGCGCGCGGTGCCGGGCGAGGTGAAATCCGACGTCGAAACTCATTTCTCCTACGCGCACCGCTCGCAGCAATCCTTTGTCCTCCCAACTGCGCGCGAAGTGGCTCGGCAGATATCCCACGTGTTTGCCGGAAAGAATGAAGGCGAGGGTGCCTTCGACCTGTTCCGAGCGCGCCGAACACAATTTGCCTTGAAACGGCTCATCGCTGCGCAGGAACCGATACGGGTGATCGACCGGATCACACGCCTGCAACGCCTGATCATCCGGCGCGTCGTTGCTGAACAACGGGTGCCCCGGCGCGCAGTACAAATGCTGGGTTTCGCTGAACAGTTGCTTGTAGTCAAAAGCGCTCTGCACCTGTGAGAAATAACCGATCGCCAGGTCCAGTCGCTGTTGCAACAACAAACGCTCCATTTCACCGGGCATGGCGCTGATCAGCTCGATGCGCACCGACTCGTCGCGCTCGCGAAAACGCCGAATCGCTGCCGCCACCCGCTGCAGCACCGATTGATCAAGCGCCTCCGACAAACCGAGGCGCACCTCACCGATCAAGCGCCCGGCCACGCCGTTCGACTGATGACGGAACGCCTCGATCGATTCAAACAAGCTCCGAATCGCAATCAGCAATTGCTCACCTTTGGGCGTGACTTTAAAGCCGCTTTTGCCGCGACTGCACAAGCGATAACCGAGCCGCGTCTCCAGCCTGGCCATTTGCTGGCTGATGCTCGATTGGCTCAAACCCAGCTCGCCTTGCGCCGCGCTGAAGCCGCCGCATTCGACCACGCTGACAAACAGGCGCAGCAGTTGCAGGTCAAGATCATGCAGTTGGCCGAGCATCACACATTACCTCTGGATAAAGTCAGGTTAACAAACCTGGGATTTTTCCAATGTATCCGACGGCGCACGCTGCAACCACTCCAACGGGTCAGGTATTTGTCATGGCTGCTCTTTCGAAAATGGCTGCTCTTTCCAAACTGTGTTTTCCCGCACTTCTGCTGGCCATCGCCGCATCGGCGCAGGCTGAGGACAAGGTCGTCAATCTCTACAGTTGGGCCGATTACGTCGCACCCGAAACCTTGCAGCGCTTCGAGCAGGAAACCGGCATCAAGGTGCGCTACGACACGTTTGATTCATCGGAAGTGCTCGAAACCAAATTGCTCACCGGCGGCAGCGGTTATGACGTCGTGGTGCCGTCGTCCAGTGTGTTGGCCCGTGGTTTGGCGGCCGGTGCGTTGAAGCCAATCGCGCACGAAGGGCTCAAGGGTTACGCCAACCTCGACCCGGATTTACTGGAAAAACTGGCGGCGGTGGATCCCGGTAATCGTTACGGCGTGCCGTATGCCTGGGGCACGTTGGGCTTGGGCATGAACGTCGAAGCGGTCAAGCAGCGCTTGCCGGATGTGCCGCTCAACAGCCTCGACCTTCTGTTCAAACCGGACAACGCCAGCAAGCTGAAAGACTGCGGTATCGCCATTCTTGATTCGCCGCAAGAGGTGATCGGTCTGGCGCTGCATTACCTCGGTAAAGATCCCTACAGCACCGACAAGAATGATCTGTCAGCCGCCGAGGCATTGTTGCGTCAGCTACAGCCGAATGTGTTGTACGTCGCCACTGGCCGGCAAATCAGCGATCTGGCCAATGGCAGCGTTTGCCTGGCGCTGACCTACAACGGTGACGCGAGCATGGCGGCTGATCAGGCACGCAAAGCGAATAAACCCTACGAGGTCGCGTACCGAATTCCTACGCAAGGCACGCTGGTGTGGCAGGACAACCTGGCAATCCCCAAGGATGCGCCGCACCCGGAAGCTGCGCGCCAGTTCATCGAATTCATGCTGCGCCCCGAATCCGTGGCGGCGCTGACCAACTCGCTGTTTTTCGCCACCGCCAATACCGCCGCCACGCCGCTGGTGGACGAAGCCGTGCGCAACGACCCGGATATCTACCCGTTGGCCGACGTTCGCCAACGTTTGTACGCCGACCGCAGCATGAGCCTCAAGGACATGCGCCAGCGCACCCGCTTGTGGACCACTTTCCGTAGCCGCCAATAATAAGGAACACACCATGGACGTCCCTGTGCAAAACGATCAGGCGTTGACCCGCGACAGTCTTTACGGGACTGCCGCGGAAAGTACCTACGCCGGAATCACCAGTTTCATGCGCCGCCGCTACAGCCGCGATTTGCGCGGAGTCGATGTGGCGGTCAGCGGCGTGCCGTTCGACACCGCCACCAGCAACCGCCCCGGCGCGCGTTTCGGACCGCGCGGGATCCGCGCCGCGTCGACCGGGATTGCCTGGGAGCGCCACTGGCCGTGGGCCTTCGACCCGTTCGAGCATCTGGCGGTGATTGATTACGGTGATTGCGCGTTCGATTACGGCGCACCGCATTCGATCCCCGAAAGCATCGAGGCCCACGCCGAGCACATCCTCAATGCTGGCAGCGCCATGCTCACATTCGGCGGCGATCACTTTGTCACTTATCCGCTGCTCAAGGCCCACGCGCGCAAACATGGCAGTTTGTCGCTGATCCACTTCGACGCGCACAGCGACACGTGGCCGGACGAGGAGGGCAAGCGTGTCGATCACGGCACGATGTTCTGGCATGCGGCGCGCGAAGGGTTGGTCGATCCGGCGCGCTCGGTGCAGATCGGTTTGCGCACGACCAATGACGATCACCTGGGTTTTCAAGTGTTGGACGCGCGGCAGGTGCATCGCCAGGGATGTGAGGCGATTGTCGAAGCGATTCGGGCGCGGGTCGGCGACAACCCGGTGTACCTGACATTTGATATCGATTGCCTCGACCCGGCGTTTGCGCCCGGCACGGGAACCCCGGTGTGTGGCGGATTGAGCACGGTGCAGGCGCTGGAGATTCTCGGCGGTCTGCGCGGGATCAATCTGGTCGGCATGGACGTAGTGGAAGTGGCGCCGGCCTATGACAATGCGGAAATTACCTCACTGGCGGCGGCGACATTGGCGATGGAGATGCTCTGTTTGTACGCGGCGAAACACAAGGTCGACCGGTAGCACAACGGTGAAAAACTGTAGGAGTGAGCCTGCTCGCTATGGCGTTGAATCAGTCGACATCTGCGTTGAATGTGACAGCGCTTTCGCGGGCAAGCCTCGCTCCTACGGGTTAGCGGTGATCTCAGGAACACCGCCAATCCTGTAGGAGCGAGGCTTGCCCGCGAAGCTTCTTCACGCGACCGGAATCTTCGGCAGATCAAGGGTTTCAACGCCGGTGTAACGCGCAGACGACCCGACAATCATCGCGTGCGGCACGCCCGCTTCGACGCTGCTCGAATCATCCAGCCGCGCCAGATGCGCATCACTCAATTGCACCTCCAGCGCCCCTAGCGTCGCGTCCAGTTGCTCGCGAGTGCGCGAACCCAGAATCGGAATCAGCGCGGTGGTCGACCGCTTGGCTTTCTCACGCAACCACGCGATGGCCACGTGGGTCGGGCTCGATCCAATCTCGGCAGCGACCGCGAGCAACGTATCGAGCAGCGCCGTTTCCCGTGCGCTTTTCTCGGCGTGAATCAACATGCCCAGCTTCGCTGCACGGTTGTCGCCATCGTTATTGCGGTACTTGCCGGTGAGGAAACCACCACCGAGTGGCGACCATAATGTCGCGGCCAATCCCAGCGCCTCGGCCATCGGCAGCAATTCCCGTTCAGCGGTGCGCTCGGCCAGGCTGTATTCGGTCTGAATCGCGACAATCGGCGCAAACCCGCGCACTTCGGCCAACACGTCCGCGCGAGCGATGCGCCAGGCCGGGAAGTTCGACAGCCCGGCGTAGTGAATCTTGCCGGCGCGCACCAGGTCATCGAAACCGCGGAGGATTTCTTCCATCGGTGTCACGCCATCGCTGATGTGCGCCCAGAACAGGTCAATGTGATCGGTGTTAAGGCGTTTCAGGCTTTCTTCTACCGAGCGGACCATGTTTTTACGGTTGTTGCCGGTGTGGGAAATAGTCGCCACGCGGTCGGTGCCCATGGTGAATTTGGTGGCGATGACCAAGCGGTCACGTTCGGCGGCGATGAATTCGCTGAGCATCACTTCGGACTGGCCATTTTGATAACCGTTGGCGGTGTCGATGAAGTTGCCGCCGGCCTCCAGGTAACCGTCGAAGATTCGTTTGGCCTCATCGCGCTCGGCGCCGTGGCCCCAACCAGTGCCGAAATTGCCGGCGCCCAGCGCCAGTTCCGAAACACGCAAGCCGCTTTTACGGCCGAAAACTTTGTAATGCATGGGAGACTCCTGAGTACAGACGCTGTGGTTGGATATAAATGTTACGCGACATGTATTTAATATGATGCGAGTAATATTCGCCGTCAAGATGCTTTTTCGTCACGCCCGCATGAGCCGACCGTCGGCCAAATCCACACAAATCCCTGTAGCAGCTGCCGAAGGCTGCGTTCGACTGCGAAGCAGGCGCCTTAACCAAAACCCAGCGACCGCTTCGCGCTCGAACGCAGCCTTCGGCAGCTGCTACATAAATCATCAAAGCGCGGCGTCATTGAGCGCCGAAGTGGCGTGTATGTGAGCGCCGACCTGGCGACTACGGGGCGCGCGTATATACTGCGCGCCATGACTATCGACTCTCCCCTCAGTGCCTGGCAGTACGCCGTCGAGCAGAAGGGCTTCGTCCAGGACGAAGCCCAGGAACACGCCGTCCGGGCGTTGCAAAAATGTCACGACGCCTTGCATCAGGCTTCGCATGAAAGGCGTGCGCCGATTACCGGTGTTTACCTTTGGGGCCCGGTCGGGCGCGGCAAGACGTGGTTGATGGATCAGTTCTACAACACCTTGCGCGTGCCGGCGCGGCGTCAGCATTTCCATCACTTCATGGGCTGGGTGCACCAGCGTTCGTTCCAGCTCACCGGCACCGCTGATCCGCTGAAAGCCCTGGCGCAGGAGCTGGCCAGGGAAGTGCGGGTGCTGTGTTTCGACGAGCTGTTCGTCAACGACATCGGCGACGCGATCATCCTCGGGCGTTTGTTTCAGGTGATGTTCGACGAAGGAGTGGTGGTGGTCTGCACCTCCAATCAGCCGCCGGATCAGTTGTATGCCGATGGCTTCAATCGTGACCGTTTCACCCCGGCCATCGCCGCGATCAAGCAGCATATGCAGGTGGTCGCGGTGGACGGCGGTGAAGATCATCGCCTGCACCCCGGCGCCGCGTTGCAGCGTTATTGGGTGGCGGCGGGCGATCAAACTGGCGGTCTGGCTGAGGCGTTCAAGGTGTTGACGGTCGGCCAGTCGGTGAGCAGCGATCCGGTCAAGGTCGGGCATCGCAGCATCAACGTCGTGCAGGCCAGCGCCACGGTGTTGTGGTGTCGTTACGCCGAGCTTTGCGAGCAACCGCTGGCCGCCATGGACTTCATGGCGCTGTGCGACCGCTTCAACGCTATTCTCATGAGTGACGTGCCCAGCCTCAGCGCGCAGAAACGCGAAGGGCGGATTGCGCGTGGTACTGAGGACGGCGTGGAACGGGTGGCGGCGGGCGATCGCGAGTTGCCGCAATTGTCGGTTCACGATGATGGCGTGCGGCGTTTTATTGCCTTGGTCGACGAGTGCTACGACCGCAAGGTGCCGTTGTATCTTGAGGCCTCGGTGCCGATGGACGCGTTGTACACCGAGGGTTATCTGGAATTCCCGTTCCGTCGCACCCTCAGCCGTTTGCAGGAAATGCAGCTGCAACGTTTTGCCGAGGCTTGAGCACGAGCCTTTGGGCGCGAGAGCGTTTCGATAAGAGAGCCGCGATGATGACTCAACCTCTGTCTCACCATTTGCTGACCATGGCTTATCAGAATGCCTGGGCCAATCACCGTTTGGCCAAGGCTTGGGGCCAGTTGAGCGCGGCGGAACTGGCGGCGCCACGGGTGAGTTTCTTCCCGAGCATTGTCGCTACGCTGAATCACATTTTGACCTGCGACTGGTTTTACGTGGACGCGCTGGAGCGCGAGTTGCGCGGTGACGTGCCGCACCCGGATTGCTACGTGTTTTTCAACGATCAGCAGCCGATCACGCTCGGCGCCGATCTGCGGTACGAGCAAGCGCAGGTGGATCGCCGACTCATCGCTTATTGCGAACAATTGCGCGATGCCGACCTCGGGCGATTGGTGACCATCGCCCGGGAAACCCCGCAGCACGACAGTCGCTTGCGCATGCTTGCGCACCTGTTCGAACACCAACTGCACCATCGCGGGCAAGTTCACGCGATGCTCAGTGGTACGGCGGTCACGCCGCCGCAACTGGACGAGTTTTTTTGCGTGGGAGAGTCGGGTTTGCGGGCTGAGGACTTCGCGGAACTGGGCTGGACGGAAGAGTTGATCTGGGGGCACTGAGCAAATCGCAGGCATAAAAAAAGGCGTCCATCAGGACGCCCAAAGTGTAAGCCCTGGCGTCGGAGCAAGATCGCCAGAGGTCCATCGGTTCAGGGTTTGTAAGTTTCAGTGACTTGCGCGGTTTGGTCATCCGGGACCCGGAGTTCGCCGCTCTGTCGTTGTTCCGCTTGGGTTTGCGCCGTGTTGACCGGGAAGTTGGCCCAGTAATGCTTCATCCGCTCAGCGCCGCCTTCGGCGAATGCGCTGGTGGAACCGAGGGCTAGAAGACCGGCGAGGATCAGGCTGACTCGTTTCATGGTGTATCTCCCACTAAGAATGACGGGGGGCCTTTCATCCGTGATTCGAGGGCGTGGGCGCAGTATCGGCAGGCCCCATTAAGTCGGGGTTAACGGCGATCGGGATGTAGGAAAAGGATGATTCCCACATTTGGCCTGTGGTGACCGCGGCCATTGCAGCAACCGCAACCCCTGTAGGAGTGAGCCTGCTCGCGATGCCGTCAGCAGCCTCGACCGAGATGTTGGGGCTGAAATAGCCATCGCGAGCAGGCTCACTCCTACATTGGTTTTGCGGCGAGCGCAGCAGCTGGGGTCAACCACAAACCCCTGTAGGGGTGAGCTTGCTCGCGATGGCATTGGCAGCCGCACCGATGATGTTGGGGCTGATATGGCCATCGCGAGCAAGCTCGCTCCCACATTTGGCCTGTGGTGACCGCGGCCATTGCAGCCAACCGCAACCCCTGTGGGAGTGAGCCTGCTCGCGATGCCGTCAGCAGCCTCGACCGAGATGTTGGGGCTGAAATAGCCATCGCGAGCAGGCTCACTCCTACATTGGTTTTGCGGCGAGCGCAGCAGCTGGGGTTAACCACAACCCCTGTGGGAGCGAGCTTGCTCGCGATGGGATTGGAAGCCGCACCGGTTATGTTGGGGCTGATATAGCCATCGCGAGCAAGCTCGCTCCCACATTGGTCTGTGGTGACCGCGGCCATTGCAGCCAACCGCGATCCCACAACCGGCAGATTGTGGCGGGGGTTCAGAGTTTCCAGTCCAGGCTCAGTGTTACGGTCCTTGGGTCGCCCCAGTACACGCCGTTATAAAAGCCGACGTTGTCGTAATACCTTTCGTCGAACAGGTTATCGACGTTGAGCGAGGCCGACAGGTGGCGGTCGAACTCGTAGCGCGACATCAGCTTGACCACGGTGTAGGCGCCCTGGCGGATTTTCGCGTTTTCGGTGATCAGGTCGCCGTCGGCATCGCGGCCGATCGGGCGGTTGGATTTGCCCCAGATATCGCTCTGCCAATTCACTGCGCCGCCCACAGTCATCGCGTGCCAGTCGCCCGGCAGGCGATACGCGGTGGAGATACGCAACATGTTCAAGGGCTGCGTGGTGTTGGCCCGCTGCTTTTCACCGTTCGCGGCGTGGGTGTAGGTGTAGCCGGCGGTCATGTTCCAGTCGGTCATTACCTCGCCGGACACTTCCACTTCAAAACCCTGGACCTTCTGGCCCTTGCCACCGGACTTGTAGAACTCCTCACCAGTCGCTGGATCCGGCGGCACCGAGTCATCCAGTTCGGCGACGTTATCCTGCTTGCTCCAAAACACGGCCGTGGCGACGTTCAAGCGTTCGTCCAACAAACTGCCCTTGAGCCCGACTTCATAGTTGCTGCCGATAACCGGTTCGAGGTATTTGCGATTGGCGTCGCGGTTGTCCTGAGGCTTGAAAATGTCGGTGTAGCTGACATACGCGGTGTATTCCGGCGTCAGGTCGTAGAGCAAACCCGCGTACGGCGTCCAGATATCGTTCTGTTGCTGAGTGGTGGTTTCGACGCCGGTCAATTGCAGGTTTTTGTCGTAACGGTAGCTGTGGCTGGCGGTTTTCCAACTGCCGTAACGGCTGCCGAGCACCGCGTGAAATTTGTCGGTCAGGCTCAGACGGGTCGCCACGTAACCGGCCTTTTGCCGGGTGCTGTCGGTGGAGCCGGTGCGAGCGGTGACGGTGTCCGGGAACTTGGCGATATCGCCCATGTATTTCCAGTCAGCGATATTGCCGTAGCCCTTCGGCACGCCGCCCCCGATGGTGTACGGGTTGTCCGAACTACGCTCCGCTTCGCCATAACCGAACATCATTTCGTGCTCGCGCCCGAACAACGAGTAAGGCCCGGCGACGTTTAAGTCGTAGGCTTTCATTTTCTGTTCGCCGACCATGTGCCCGCTGTAGGCACTCATGCCGCTGCGGTCGTCATTCGGGAAACCGGCGCCGCCGTAGTAGACCTTGCCGTCGGTATCGCTTTCGCGGTGGGTGTAGGCCGCTTTCAACTGCCAGCCGCCGCCCAGTTGCTGATCGAGGTTGGCGAACGCGGTTTTGTCCTTCAGCGGCCAGGAGCTCCACGGCGTCGCCATGTTGGTCGAGCGCCCGAGGTTGGCTTTGCCGCCCGACGAGTTCCAGTACGGCACGGTGCCCCACGAGGTGCCCTGAACCTGTTTGTCCTGATAGTCGTAACCGACCGCCAGCACTGTGTCATCGGTCAGATCAGCTTCAAGCACGCCGTAACCGACTTCGCGTTGCATCTGGTAATGATCGCGGAACGATTGGCTGTCGCGATACGCCAGCACGCTGCGCCCGCGCAAGCGACCGTCGAATGCCAGCGGCCCGCCGACGTCGACGTAGCTGTAGTAATCGTCATAACTGCCGCCGCTGACCCCGGTCTGCGCTTGCCATTGCGCGGTCGGGCGCTTGCGCACCATGTTGATCGTGGCGGACGGGTCGCCGGCGCCGGTGGTCAACCCGGTAGCGCCGCGAACCACTTCGATGCGGTCGTAGATGATGGTGTCGGAGTCGGATTTCATCCGCCCGAAGGTGTTGAGCATGCCGTCAATCTGGAAGTTGTTGATGGTGTAGCCGCGCGACGAATAGCTGACGCGGTCCGAGTCGTTGTGCTGGACCACCACGCCGGTGGTCTGGCTCATGGCTTCGGTCAGCGTGCCGAGCTTGAAGTCGTCCATTTGCTGGCGCGTGACCACGGACACCGATTGCGGGGTTTCCTTGATCGACAGGTTGAGCCGCGTCGCGGTGCTCATGGCGCCGGTGGTGTAGGACTCGGTGTGTTCGGTGGTGGTGCCCAGACCTTCGGCGGTGACGTTGGTCGCGGTGAGCTCCAAAGCGCTGGCGGCCGGGTCTTTGTCGAGTTCGGTTTCGGCCAGCAGGTCGGGGCTCAGGGCTGCGCTGCACAGGCCGAGGGTCAAGGTCATGGAACGGGTGATAGGCGCGAACATCGCGGCCGACTCCTTGTCTTCGAGGGAAAAATTCCGTTTGCTCAAAGACGAAGGCGGGCGGGGGGATTTAGGCTAAAACGAGAATTATTATCATCTTTAGGAAAGGACTGTAGGAGCGAAGCTTGCTCGCGAAGGGGCTGGCACATTCAACAATGATGTTGCGTGACAGACCGCTATCGCGAGCAAGCTCAGCTCCTACAGGGGTCGGCACATTCAACGTTGATGTTGCGTGACAGACCGCTTTCGCGAGCAAGCTCAGCTCCTACAGGGGCGCGGGGTTATTGCTTGACCACCGTTGGCTCGGGGAGCACGGGGTTTTTCGGTTTGATCAGGCTGAAGTCGATCAGCGGGCGCTGTTTGCTTTCGTACGGGTTGCCGATCATCAGCGGGCGCGGGGTGAAACTGTCGCTGACCAGGCTTTTGCTGCGATCCAGTTCGTCGAAACTCAACCCGGCCAGATCGGCCCAGGTGTGGATCAAGTGCGAGCTGCTGTAAGGACGGCTCAGGTCGGCGGCAAAATTCCAGTCGTGGCTTTCGCGCCATTTCGGCGAGGCCCACGCCATGAACGGAATGGTGTACATCGGCGCCGTCGGCTTGCTTTCGTTACGCCCGAGGGTCTTGTGGCCCGGGGAGTCGAAAACGTCTTCGCCGTGGTCGGAGAGGTACAACAGGAAGCCGTTCGGATCGGATTTGGCGTAATCCTTGATCAGGCTCGACACCACGAAGTCGTTGTACAACACCGCGTTGTCGTAACTGTTGTAGGTCGGCAATTCGTCGTCATGCACGCCGGGTGGCACGCCGTTGCGGTCCTTGAACTTGTCGAAGGTTGGCGGATAACGGTACTGGTAGCTCATGTGCGTACCGAGCAAATGCACGACGATCAGCTTGCGCGGCGCCGCGTCACCCAAGGCCTTGTTGAACGGCGCAATCACATCGCCATCGTATTGCGCGGCGTTCTGGTTGCGGTTGTTGTTCAGGTACACCTGCTCGTCAGCCTGTTCGGAGAACGTGGTGAGCATGGTGTTGCGCTTGGTCATGGTCTGCTGGTTGGTGATCCAGAAGGTTTTGTAGCCGGCCTGTTTCATCATGCTGACCAGCGACGGCGTCGACAGGTACAGGTCCGGGTTCTCTTCGTCGGCGAAGGTCAACACCTGTTGCAGCGCCTCAATGGTGTAGGGGCGCGGGGTGATGACGTTGTTGAAGATCGCCAGTTGATCCTTGAGCTTGTCCAGTTCCGGGGTGGTTTGGCGGTCGTAACCGTAGAGGCTCATGCGCTGACGGTTGGTCGACTCGCCGATGACCAGCACCAGCGTCTGCGGCTTGTCGGCATCGGCACTCTGGAGGTTTTTCAGCGGCGCGATCTTGCTCGCGCTGTGCAGCATGTCCTGCATGCCGGCCAGGGTGTCGAGGTAACGGTGATAGGCCACGGCCATCTGCCATGGCACGGCCGGCTCGATGCGTGTTTCGAATTTCTCGAAACCGCCGGCGAGGCTGCCGGTGCGCGCGGTTTGCTTGATCAGCGGGTAACCGACCACGGCGATGATGATCGCGGTGGCGGCGACCAGCGCCTGACCGCGCGGCAGGTACACCGGGCGCAAGCGGGTCCACAGGAAGTAGGCGAACAGGGTATGGGCGAGGAACGCCGCAACCATCCACCAGGCAAAGTATTGAGTCATGTACTCGCCAGCTTCAGAGATGTTCGACTCGAACATGATGAAGATGACGCTCTGGGAAAACTCCTGCTGATAGATGAAGAAGTAGCCCAGGCTGGCCATCGAGCAGGCCCACAACACAACGCCGATCAGCGCCGACAACAGGCGCGTGCGCTTGGGGAACAGCAACATCGGCGCGAGCCACACGGCACTCATCACGAAAGCCTGGCGGAACCCGGTGAAACCGGAGGTGCCAGTCAGCTGGATCAGCAGTTGGGTAATACCCGAGAAGTACCAGAAGAACACGAACAGCCAGAGAAATCCGGCCCAATCAAATCCTGTCGCAGACGTTTTGCTGCGTTTGAACACTGCCATTCAGAACTCCCACCGGTATTGTTTAAGCTCCGGCGTCATCAAGCGAACCCACGAAATACCACTGTCCGGGAACCGAACAGCCACAAGGATCGGGAGTATCGCTAGGGGAGTGTGAAAAGTTTGTGAGTTTTGTTCAGGAACGCGACAGGTAGTCCGGCAGCCAATGGCTTTTCATTGACTGCAGGCCTCTGTGGCGAGGGGGTTTACCCCCGTTGGGCCAGCGAAGCGCCCTGTGTTTCTGGAAAAGAATGGGACTGCTGCGCAGTCCAACGGGGGCAAGCCCCCTCGCCACAGGGTCGCTGGCGGAGCTGGGAGGTCAGGCGTTCAACGCGGGCATGGCGTGCCCGGCCACCTGTGCCTGTTGTTGCAACAATTGCCGAAGCTGCACCACCTGGTTTTTCAAGGCGTCGCGCTCGTCTTTCAATTGGCGCAGTTCATCACGACGGATCGTGACGTAGAGAGTTTGTGGGGGACGTGCGGTAACGATTGTGTCCATTGCTCACCTCGCAAATGGCCTGCATCAACTGTGATTGTGTCGTTCTTGCGAGCGACTCCTTCACTATCGGCCGCGATTTTGATTTCTTTTGCCCGTGAATGGAACTTTTTTATTTTTCACGGTCGGTGTGTCTTTAAGACGATTCCCGACGTTATGTGTCTGGAATCGGGCACAATGCCCGGAAACTTCATCCCGGCGCTCTGGACTAACCCACATTAGTCGCGTTGGGCTATAACCTTTGACACACTTTATTTGTAGTAAGGAGCATCAGCACATGCAACTCGGGATTATTGGACTGGGCCGCATGGGCGGTAACATTGCGCGGCGCCTGATGCTCAATGGGCATACCACCGTTGTTTACGACCGCAATACCGCCTTCGTCGAAAACCTCGCCAAAGAGGGTTCCACCGGCGTCGCCGACCTGCCTGCACTGGTCGCCGGCCTGGCCAAGCCACGAGCCATCTGGGTCATGCTGCCGGCCGGCGCACCGACCGAAGACACCATCGACACCCTGAGCAACCTGCTCGAGGCGGGCGACACCATCATCGATGGCGGCAACACCTACTATAAGGACGACATTCGCCGGGCCAAAACCCTCGCGGACAAAGGCCTGCACTACATCGACGTCGGCACCTCCGGCGGCGTCTGGGGCCTGGAGCGCGGCTACTGCATGATGATCGGCGGCGACGCCGAGACAGTCACGCGCCTCGATCCATTGTTCGAAAGCCTGGCGCCGGGCCTGGGTGATATCCCGCGTACCAAGGACCGCAAGTCCGATGACGACCGTGCCGAGCGCGGCTACATTCACGCCGGCCCAGCCGGTTCGGGTCACTTCGTGAAGATGATCCACAACGGCATCGAGTACGGCATGATGCAGGCCTTCGCCGAAGGCTTCGACATTCTCAAGACCAAATCCAGCACGCATCTGCCGGAAGACCAGCGTTTCGACCTCAACGTTGGCGACATCGCCGAAGTCTGGCGCCGTGGCAGCGTGGTCTCTTCGTGGCTGCTCGACCTGACGGCCGACGCCTTGGCCACCGATCCCAAGCTCGACGGCTATTCCGGCGAAGTGGCCGACAGCGGTGAAGGCCGCTGGACCATCGAAGCTGCGATGGAGCAAGCCGTGCCGGTACCGGTGCTGTCGAACTCGCTGTTCTCGCGCTACCGTTCGCGCGGTCAGGGCACCTTCGGCGACAAAATTCTCTCGGCCCAGCGCTTCGGCTTCGGCGGCCACGTGGAGACTCCGAAAAAATGACCCATACGATCCGCAATAAATCCAAAGCAGAACCCGCACCACCGACCACGCTGTTCCTGTTCGGTGCCCATGGTGACCTGGTCAAGCGCTTGCTGATGCCGGCGCTGTACAACCTGAGCCGCGACGGCCTGCTTGGCGATGGATTGCGGATCATCGGCGTTGACCACAACGCCATCAGCGATGAAGCCTTCGCGCAAAAACTCGAAGACTTCATCCGCACCGAAGCGGCGAGCAAAGTCGGCAAGGGCGATCAGCTGCTTGATCCGGCCTTGTGGGCCAAGCTTGCAAAAGGCATCAGCTACGTCCAGGGCGACTTCCTGGACGACAGCACTTATCAAGCCCTGGCGGCGAAAATCGCCGCCAGCGGCACCGGCAATGCGGTGTTCTACCTGGCCACCGCGCCACGTTTCTTCAGCGAAGTGGTGAACCGCCTCGGCAGCGCCGGTTTGCTGATTGAAACCCCGGATGCGTTCAGAAGGGTGGTGATCGAAAAACCGTTCGGCTCCGACCTGCACACCGCCGAAGCGTTGAACGCTTGCCTGCTCAGGGTCATGTCGGAAAAGCAGATCTACCGGATCGACCACTATCTGGGCAAGGAAACCGTGCAGAACATTCTGGTCAGCCGATTCTCCAACAGCCTGTTCGAAGCCTTCTGGAACAACCATTACATCGACCACGTGCAAATCACCGCGGCGGAAACCGTCGGCGTTGAAACCCGTGGCAGTTTTTACGAGCACACCGGCGCATTGCGCGACATGGTGCCCAATCACTTGTTCCAACTGCTGGCGATGGTCGCCATGGAACCGCCGGCCGCGTTCGGCGCCGATGCGGTGCGTGGCGAGAAGGCCAAAGTGGTGGGCGCGATCCGTCCCTGGTCCGTCGAAGAAGCACGGGCCAACTCGGTGCGCGGGCAATACGCTGCCGGCCAAGTCGATGGCAAACCGCTGAGCGGTTACCGCGAGGAAAACAACGTTGCGCCCGACAGCAGCACTGAAACCTACGTCGCGCTGAAAGTGATGATCGATAACTGGCGTTGGGTCGGCGTGCCGTTCTACCTGCGCACCGGCAAGCGCATGAGCGTGCGCGACACCGAAATCGTCATCTGCTTCAAACCGGCGCCTTACGCGCAGTTCCGCGACACCGAAGTCGATGAGTTGCAGCCGACTTACCTGCGCATCCAGATCCAGCCGAACGAAGGCATGTGGTTCGACCTGCTGGCCAAGCGGCCAGGGCCGGCGTTGAAAATGGCCAACATCGAGCTGGGTTTCGCCTACAAGGATTTCTTCGAAATGCAGCCGTCCACCGGCTACGAGACGCTGATCTACGACTGCCTGACTGGCGACCAGACGCTGTTCCAGCGCGCCGACAACATCGAGAACGGCTGGCGCGCCGTACAACCGTTCCTCGACGCCTGGCAGCAGGACGCGCGCGTTGAAACCTACGCCGCCGGCGAGGACGGCCCACAAGCCGCCGAAGATCTGCTGACCCGCGACGGTCGCGTGTGGCATAGCCTCGGATGAGTGACGACGTGAAACATCCCATCCGTTTTCTGCTCAGCGACATGGACGGCACGTTGCTGCTGCCCGATCACAGCCTCAGCCAGCGCACCATCGAAGCGGTCCGCGCCTTGCGTGAGGCCGGCGTGCTGTTCAGCCTGGCCACCGGCCGTCCGCCCAAAGCCATGTTGCAGCAGATCGAAGCCCTGGGCGTCGACCTGCCGACCGCCGCGTTCAATGGCGGGACCATCGTCAAACCCGACGGCACGTTGCTGGTCGCGCATTATTTGCCGGTGACTGCCGCGCTGACTGCACTGGCACTGTTTGCTGATCGCCCGGACATCGAAATCTGGGTGTTCAGCGGCGGCGACTGGCTGCTCAAAGACCCGCACGGCCCGATGGTCCCGCGCGAACAGAGCGGCTTGGGTTATCCGCCAGTAGTGGTCGAGAGTTTTGAGCCGTATCTGCAGAAGATCGACAAGATCGTCGCCACCAGCAACAACGCGCAGTTGTTGATCGAACTGGAAGCGCTGCTGCTGCCGAAAGTCGACGGGCAGGCGCAGGTGTCGCGTTCGCAGCCGATTTATCTGGACGTGACAGCGATGCAAGCCAACAAGGGTGATGCGCTGGCGACCTTGGCCGACTACCTCGGCGTGCCGCTGGAGCAAACGGCGGCGATGGGTGATGGCGGCAACGACCCGGCGATGTTTCATCGTGCCGGGTTGTCGATCGCCATGGGCCAGGCTGAAGAAACGGTCAAACGCCAGGCCGACGTCGTCACCGGCGCCAACACCGAGGACGGCGCCGCGCAAGCAATCGAGCGCTACATCCTGCCCCGCACGTAAAATCACCGCAAAACGATCGCGGCGCAGTCGGGATCAGCCGAAATAGCGGGCGACCACCGCGCGATAACGGCCGTCCAGCGAATACCCGCCGACGACGATTCGTCCATCGTCCTGCACCGCGAGCGAGG